>DGRY01000026.1:0-852 GCA_002391185.1 Prevotella sp. UBA4376 | reverse complement strand
ATTGAGAGCTTCAACCTCAGCCTGCCATTTCTTACTTGCCTGATTCAACTGTTCGTTAGCACGTTCATAAGCAGGAATATGTTGTAACACATAATCCATATCTACAAGCGCAAACTTCTGTGCTTGGGCATTTGTTGGCAACAAGACAAACATGCAAACAAACATTATGCCACTTAATATAACCTTCTCTATTGCGTTCATTCTATTCCTCATCATAATAAATACTTTTTTATATTCTTATCATTCTGACGAAGCAAAAGGGTAAAAGTTTCAAAAAGGAGGATTTTTTAACTACCTTTTTTTATTTTACCCCCTAACACTTATCATATTAGAACTCCTGTCCGAGGATGAAGTGGAAGTTGCTACCACCCTTATTCTGCTGGATATTGTCCTTATCAAATCCATAAGCCCAGTCAATACCCATCATACCAACCATTGGCAAGAATATACGCACACCAACACCAGCTGAGCGTTTCATGTCAAATGGATTGAACTTCTTTGTCTCTGTCCAAGCATTACCTCCTTCAAGGAAAGCAAGACCATAGATAGTTGTATTACCCAACATGAATGGATAACGAAGTTCAAGAGTATAACGGTCATAAGCATAACCAGTATAGGCAAGAGAACCATTTTCATATCCACGAAGACCAATTGTCTCCTCGGCATAACCTGTAGAGTATCCACTCATACCATCACCACCAACATAGAATGTTTCAAACGGACTCTTCTTGTATTTATTATAGCTACCCAACAAACCGAGTTCTACACGAGTCATCAGCACAAAACACTTCTGTCCTTCGGTAAGTGCTGTATAGGTCTTTGCCTTAAACTTCCACTTGTGATACTCAATCC
>DGRY01000058.1 GCA_002391185.1 Prevotella sp. UBA4376 | reverse complement strand
AAGTCGAGAGCAAAACAAAGAAATTTATTTCTTTTTTGCCGAGATAAAGCAACTTTGCGCTTAGAGGGCAGAGTTATGAAAAGTCGAGAGGAATGTCTTTTTTACTTCATAAACACAAAGTACACTGCAAGGATAAGGCACACGAAAGCTGCAAAATGATTCCAATGCAGCGATTGTCCTTGAAACAGAAGATTTGCTATTCCTGCAAAGACAATGAGTGATACGACCTCTTGAATTACTTTAAGCTGAACAAGTGTGAATGGACCACCATTGTCGATAAAGCCAATACGGTTGGCTGGTACCTGGCAGCAGTATTCAAAGAAGGCTATGCACCACGAAAATGTAATGACACCTATTAGTGGCCAGTTACTGCTTACTCCAGTTTGCTGAAGTTTTAGATGTCCATACCAGGCAAGGGTCATGAAAATGTTGCTCGCAAGCAACAGTAGTATTGTATATAATGCGTTCATTCTATTTATTTTTCGACATTCTCGTTATATCGAATGCTTTTTGTAAGTTCTTTTATCATTATTTCTTCGTGTTCAATTTGCTTTTCAAGGGTAATGATACTTGACGATGTGCTCTCGTTTGTTTTTCCTGAAGCAAACTGTTCGCGTAGGGATTCTAACTTTGATATATTTTTTGAATGTGTATTCTGTAGAGCAACGAGCTGAGCATATTTTTCGCGTGAAGCTTGTTTTTTGAATTCGCTCACGCTTTGGTAGGTAACGTTGTCGTTGATGACGAAATTAATGTTGTCTGTATGCTTGCTTGTTGTTGCGTTTCGCTTTTTTAGATCTTCCAATCGTTTGAGGGCATCTTCTCTATTGCCAAACTGCCATGTGTCGGCAATTTTTAGTATGCGTGCATAGCTGTTTAGCTCTTTCTTAGACAGATCATCGTTTTCGAAACTGCGACGTGGGGTGGTGAACTCGAAGGTGTAGATGCATACTTTTCCTTCTTCCTGACGGCGGTCGGTGACAAGCCACCCCAATTTGTCGAAATCATCGAGGGCAAGCAAGTAATCGTTGGCTGTGGAGTTGTATGGTAAACCGTAGTTTTCTGGCTCATACCATGTGACATCATCGCTGTTGTAGCGTGTCATAAAGATGTCGTAGCCTCCCATGCTTTTGGGGCCTTTAGCTCCAAAGAAAAGTGTCACGCCATCGCTACATAAGAAAGGAAAATCAGGATGTTTGAAATCGTCAGAAATCTCGTTGATCCTTGTTGGCTTGCTCCATTTGTTTCCCAGTTTGTCGATGGTGTAGATGCTGCTTTGAGTGGAGTCACCCTCAGCATAATATGAACGGTTGTTGAATTCGTTAACATACACAGTAGTATTTACTTCTTTGTTTATGTTAAAGAAAGAGTTGAAGTATTCTATTCTGCCGGATTCCTTGTTTAGAGGTATGTGTCTCAGAAACTCTCTCTTGTCAACAACCATGCTGTCTATGAACATCAGTTTTGCTGTTGAAGGAACCATAGACTCGAACATCTTCACATTCACATCTGATGTTGCTGTCTTTGTTTCGTTTTGACTACCACGCTGTGTTTTAACAACTGTTTTTGCAGCTGTTTTGGTAGTTGTTTTTTTTGTTGTCTTTCGCTGTGCGTTAGCCTCTGTAATGGGGCTTAATGTCAACAGCAATGCCAATATTATATTGATTTTCTTCATAAATATCAACTCCTTATTTTAGTTGAGAGCTTTTGCCATGTTTGCTGCTGCGCGTCGTCCATCGCCCATAGCAAGGATAACTGTAGCACCTCCACGCACAATGTCGCCTCCTGCATATATCTCTGGTTGTGATGATTGCATCATATCGTTTACCACAATGGTGTTTTTGCGTCCTAGTTTAAGTCCTTCTACTGATTTAGGTACAAGTGGATTAGGACTTACTCCAATAGCCACGATAACCTGATCGCACTCCAGAGTGATTGTTTTTCCTGTGACTTTTGGGGTTCGGCGACCAGATGCGTCTGGTTCTCCAAGTTCCATTATGTCGAGCACAGCCCCTTTCACACACCCGTTTTCATCGGCAAGGTATTCTTTTGGATTGTGTAGGGTAAGGAAGTTGATTCCTTCTTCCTTGGCGTGTTTCACTTCTTCAAGGCGTGCTGGCATCTCAGCCTCAGAACGGCGATATACGAGTGTTACATCGGCTCCCAATCGTTTGGCTGTGCGACATGAGTCCATAGCTGTATTTCCGCCACCAACAACAATCACTTTCTTGCCTATGTTTATAGGTGTGTCGGTTTTAGGATTGGCAGCATCCATGAGGTTTACACGTGTTAGATACTCGTTTGACGACATTACGTTGATGAAGTTTTCTCCCGGAATGTCCATGAAATTAGGGAGTCCAGCACCCGATGCCACGAAAATACCCTTGAAGCCTTGCGATTCGAGTTCGCTGATGGATATTGTTTTGCCGATGATAACGTCTGTTAGGAAATGCACTCCCAACTTACGTAGATTGTTTATTTCTACATCAACGATGCGGTTAGGGAGTCGGAATTCTGGTATGCCATATTTAAGCACTCCGCCAATCTCATGCAGAGCTTCAAACACATACACCTCGAAACCGTATTTCACCATGTCGCCAGCAAAACTTAGTCCGGCAGGGCCAGAACCAACAACGGCAATCTTAATGCCATTTGGAGGTGCTATCTCTGGTAGAGTGTTGGCACCTATTTTGTGTTCATAGTCGGCTGCAAATCGTTCAAGATAGCCTATAGCTACGGCGGATCCGCCCATCTTGAGATGAACACAACGGCTCTCGCATTGTTTTTCTTGAGGGCACACACGACCGCACACGGCTGGAAGTGCTGAGGTTTGTTTCAACACACGTACTGCATCAATGAAATGTTCGCGTTCTATATTCTTTATGAACGAAGGAATATTGATGTTTACCGGACAGCCTTCAACACATTGCGGGTTGGGGCAGTCGAGGCAGCGATGAGCCTCGCGAACAGCCATTTCCTTGGTTAGTCCAATGTTTACTTCCTCTGTGCGCGTTGTTGCACGATAGGCAGGTTCAAGTTCTGGCATTATTACACGTGGGATGGCTACACGTTCTTTAGGCTTCATCTCTGTACGCAGAGCTTTGCGCCATTCGGCATCGCGTGATGTGATATCGTTGTCAGCTTTTGAAGATTGTTTGTAGATGTTCTCTTGCTGTGTTGTTGCATTAGATGCGAGATAGTCAATAACTTTTGCCTTGTGTTCGGCAAAGTGCTCCATCTCGTCTTTCTCGCGGTCTTTGAAAGTGCCCATGCGCTTGAGCATCTCATCCCAGTCAACAAGGTCACCATCAAACTCTGGACCATCTATGCACACAAACTTTGTTTTTCCACCAATAGTGAGTCGGCATGCTCCACACATTCCTGTTCCGTCAACCATTATGGTGTTGAGTGAAACGGTGTTTGGAATGTTGTATTTCTGTGCCATAAGCGAAGTGAATTTCATCATCACTGGTGGTCCGATAGCTATCACGTGATCAACGTGTTCGCGCTGGATAATTTTTTCTACACCTGCGGTAATAAGTCCCTTTTCGCCCAAAGAACCATCGTCGGTCATTATCACTACTTCGTCAGAGTATTCTTTCACCTCATCAGTCATGATAACAAGGTTGGCTGTGCGACCAGCAAGGACAGATATTACCTTGTTGCCAGCCAGTTTTAATGCGGTAAGGATGGGTAGAATAGCTGCAATGCCAATACCACCGCCTGCACATATAACCGTTCCAAAATTCTTAATAGGAGAGGGATTACCTAGCGGACCTACGATATCTTGTATGTAGTCACCCGGATTGAGCTCACATATTTTTTTTGAAGATAGTCCCACTTCTTGAATAACAAGTGTGAGAGTTCCTGTTTTTTTGTCGGTTTTTGCAATGGTGTAGGGCACACGCTCGCTATTGCTGTCAACCCTAACAATGATGAACTGTCCTGGTCGGCAACTATGAGCAATCAATGGAGCTTCTACAACAATGCAGAATACTTTCTCGGAAAACTGGTGTTTTGAAACGATTTTATTCATGGCGGTTAATTTTTTTATTGCCCCAAGAAAGATGGAAAAATTAAAGTTTTTCGGAGAAATCGGAGAATTCGGAATAATCAGAGTATTCTGAATAATCGGAGGTCAGTGACCTACGGTTCAATTGTTCAATTGTTCAATCTTTCAATTTTTCAATCTTCCTTGGGGGGAGGGATTAATCAATATATTCGAATCCTGTGTAAGGAACCAAAGCAGCAGGGATGCGGATACCTTTTTCTGTTTGGTTGTTTTCAAGGATAGAAGCTACGATACGTGGCAATGCGAGAGCTGAACCATTAAGAGTGTGGCAAAGCTCTGGTTTCTTGCTTCCCTCAGGACGGAAACGACACTTCAAGCGGTTTGCCTGATAGGTATCGAAGTTTGATACTGAAGAAACTTCAAGCCAACGCTTCTGCGCCTCTGAATATACCTCGAAGTCGTAGCAGATAGATGAAGTGAAACTCTGGTCGCCACCGCAAAGAAGAAGGATGCGGTAAGGTAATTCAAGTTTCTTAAGCAGTCCTTCAACGTGTTCAAGCATCTCCTTGTGACTCTGCTCTGAATGCTCAGGCTTGTCAATGCGTACAATCTCAATCTTAGAGAATTCGTGCAGACGGTTCAAACCTCGAACATCCTTACCGTATGAACCTGCCTCACGACGGAAACATTCTGTGTAAGCGCAGTTCTTGATAGGAAGGTCTTTTTCATCGAGGATAACATCGCGATAGATGTTTGTTACAGGAACCTCGGCAGTAGGGATGAGGTAGAGATCGTCAACTTCACAGTGGTACATCTGACCTTCCTTGTCGGGCAGCTGACCTGTGCCGTAGCCAGAAGCCTGGTTAACAACTGTAGGAGGCATAATTTCTGTGTAGCCGCTCTTACGTGCCTCGTCGAGGAAGAAATTGATGAGGGCACGCTGCAAACGAGCACCTTTGCCAATATAAACGGGGAAGCCTGCACCTGTAATCTTCACACCAAGGTCGAAGTCGATAAGGTTGTATTTTTTTGCAAGTTCCCAATGTGGCAACTTTGCAGATTCAACAACAGGATTAGTGTCCCAATTTCCAACTGTGTCTGTACCGTCACATTCTTTTAGGTTGCTCTTAACAACAATGTTGTCTTCAGCAGTCTTACCTTCAGGAACTTTATCGTATGGAATATTTGGAATCTGATAAAGCAACTTAGTCATTTCTTCCTGAGCAGCAGCCATCTGCTCGTCAAGAGACTTAGAGTTCTCTTTTAGTTGAGCTACATGCTGCTTAATCTGTTCTGCTTCATCCTTTTTACCTTCTTTCATCAAACGACCAATCTGCGAAGCAAGTTTCTTCTGCTCGCTAAGACATTTGTCGAGCTCTTGTTGAGCTTCACGACGTTTTTTGTCAACATCTAAAACCTGGTCTATGGCCTCTTTTGCATTAGGGAAATGCTTTTTCTCGAGGCCTTTAATTACACGTTCAGTTTCCTCACTGATGAGTTTAAGTGTAAGCATATTGCTATTTGTTTTTAATTTTTACGTATTTAGACGCAAAAATACAAAAATATTTTTGAATGACAAAAAAAAGCCTGCTCTATCTGAGCAGGCTTCTATTGTTTGTTTGGAATAAGATGTTTCTTAAATATTAAGCTTCAGCCTTTGTTTTAGCTGCGTAAGCCTCTGGAGAAAGTACAGAAACGGTACTCTTGTTGAACTTACCCTTGTGGAAGTATACAATACCATCTGTAAGAGCGTAAAGAGTATCATCTTTACCCTGAGCTACATTCTCACCAGCGAAGTGCTTGTTACCACGCTGACGTACGATGATGTTACCAGCAACAATTTTCTGGCCACCCCAGATCTTAACGCCTAATCGCTGAGCAGCTGATTCACGACCGTTCTTAGAACTACCTA
>DGRY01000122.1:2752-2930 GCA_002391185.1 Prevotella sp. UBA4376 | reverse complement strand
GATGTTGTACCAACGAGGACAGGGCGTCCTGCTTCGCGCATTTCAATAATCTCTTCGATTACAGCATTATATTTTTCACGAGCAGTTTTGTAAACTCGGTCGTCGAGATCGTGACGAGCTACAGGACGATTTGTTGGAATTTCAACAACATCCAGTTTATAGATATCCCAGAACTCAC
>DGRY01000122.1:0-2654 GCA_002391185.1 Prevotella sp. UBA4376 | reverse complement strand
TACATACGGAAATAGTTCTGGAGAGTGATAGTAGCATATGTCTGTGTGGCTGCCTCTACCTTTACGTGCTCCTTAGCCTCAATAGCCTGATGCAGACCATCGCTCCAACGGCGACCTTCCATGATACGACCTGTTTGCTCATCAACAATCTTCACCTCACCATTCATGACAACATATTCGTCGTCTTTATTAAACATGGTATAAGCTTTGAGCAACTGCTGTAGAGTGTGAACACGCTCGCTTTGTACAGCATAGTGCTGTAGATATTCGTCTTTCTTGTCAAGGCGAGTCTGGTCGTCGATATCAGTTTGTGCCTCAAGGTCAGAGAGTTGAGATGTTATATCAGGCAACACAAAGAGGTCGCTTCTTCCTGTCTGCTTAGAAAGCCATTCAACGCCCTTGTCTGTAAGGTCGGCAGAGTTCTGCTTTTCGTCAACAACAAAATACAAAGGTTCAATGGCCTTAGGCATTTCGCGGTTGTTGTTAGCCATGTAGAATTCCTCAACCTTGAGCATTCCGCTTTTGATTCCCTCTTCTGAGAGATACTTGATGAGAGGTTTGTTCTTAGGTAGAGCCTTGTAAGAACGATATAGAGAAAGGAAACCCTCGTCGTAGAGAGTCTGAGCCTTCTTTGAATCTTTCTCAGCCTTTGCTGCGTTAATCTTCTGTTTTGCTTCTGCCAAAAGTTCGGTAGCCTGCTTGCGCTCTACTTCATAGAGTTGTTCTACCAATGGCTGATACTCTTCAAACATCTGGTCGTCGCCCTTTGGAATAGGACCAGAGATGATAAGAGGAGTACGTGCATCGTCGATGAGCACAGAGTCAACCTCATCGACAATTCCGAAGTTGTGCTGGCGCTGTACGAGATCGGATGGTGAAAGAGCCATATTGTCACGCAGATAGTCGAAACCGAACTCGTTGTTAGTACCGAATGTGATATCAGCACGATAAGCCTTGCGACGTGCTTCGGAGTTAGGCTGATGCTTGTCAATACAGTCAACAGACAAGCCGTTGAACATATAGAGAGGTCCCATCCACTCAGAGTCACGTTTTGCCAGATAGTCGTTTACTGTGACCATGTGAACACCGTTACCTGTGAGTGCGTTGAGGAATACAGGCAGAGTAGCTACAAGAGTTTTACCCTCACCAGTAGCCATTTCGGCAATCTTACCTTGGTGAAGCGCAATACCACCGAAGATTTGCACATCATAGTGAACCATGTTCCACTTGATTTTGTTACCACCAGCAGTCCATTCATTATGATAGATAGCCTTGTCGCCGTCTATAGTGATGAAGTCGTTGGCAGGATTAGCAGCAAGTTCGCGGTCGAAATCTGTTGCAGTAACAATAGTTTCCTCGTTTTCTGCGAAACGACGTGCTGTATCCTTAACAATGCTGAATGCAATAGGCAAAACTTCGTTCAAGGCAACCTCGTAGTTGTCGAGAGCCTGCTTGTCGAGTTTATCAATCTGGTTGAAGATTTCCTCGCGTTCGTCGATAGGAGTATCTTCAATCTTAGCCTTTAGTTCAGCAATCTGTTCGCGTTGTTCTTTACCAGCGTCCTGTACGTATTTCTGGATTTCCTTTGTCTTGGCGCGAAGCTCGTCGTTGCTTAGAGCCTTGATTTCTGGATAAGCAGCCTTTACCTGTTCAACGATAGGCTGAATGAGTTTCATGTCTCTTGATGACTTATCGCCAAACAAAGACTTAAGGATTTTATTGAAATTCATTATATTATTATTTTTGATTTTTCGAGTTAATGGGCATAATTGCCCTAATTGGTTGCAAATGTAATAAAAAAAAGTGAAAAAATGGAAACGTTATGCTGTAATTATATGCTGTAAGTGCAATAATGAATATATGGATGCACTATTATAATGCAAATATTACCTTTCTATGTCTAACGTTTCGCTATTGCAACCATTTGGTGCTCTGATGTGAATAGCTTTGGCAACTGTTGGTACGATGCGGTCAACAGTTACAGGTAGGGTTACACGAGCTGGTTTTATGCCATTTCCGTAGAAGATAATAGGGAAAGAGGCTACACCAAGTCGTGATGTATATTGTTCGTTGCTTTTTTCGTTGTAAAGTTTCCATCCTGGGGCAACTTCGATAATGATGTCGCCGCAAAGTGTTGACTTGAATCCTGCACGCAGTTTTTCTACATCCTTGCCACTTGTGAGGAGTCGTTCGCTGGTATAAACATCACCCACACCTGCGCTTTGGAACAGTAGTTCCTGACAACGCAGAAGTACATCGTGCAAGCTCAGTCGCTTTTGCTCAATGAGCTTATGGTTGATGAACATCTGGTTTTTGTGGCATGCTTCAATATATGTTCCCTGACCGTATATTGCGCTTAGATATACGTTGAGGAGTGAGGCTGTGCGGTTGATATAGAAAATGCCTGTAGGTACGCGATATTGCTGATAGTCAACAACTTCGTCGGAGTGTGTTCCTGTGCTTGTGAGTATAAAGAGCACGCGGTTTTTGCCCACTTTCTGCTCAATAGAGCTAACGAGTTTTGCTATGCTTTGGTCGAGTTGCAGATATATGTTCTGCATTTCAACCTTTAGATTTGAAACATTTTTGTTGCTTATGCCTGCCGATAGGGTTACGTTGAGCATATCTGTAACCTCATCAGCTCCCATAGCCGA
>DGRY01000050.1 GCA_002391185.1 Prevotella sp. UBA4376 | reverse complement strand
AAACTTAATAGATATGAAACGATTTTTATATTACTGGCTATTAGTTCTTGGTGTTGCATTGCTGTTTGCAGGTTGCACCAATGAAGAGGAAAAGGCTAAGGCATCAAACGAGCTCACAGTGAACATAAAGGTTGATGATGCTGTGAGTGTTGGCAAATCTCGTGCTCTTAATGATGCAAACGAGAACAAGATAGCCAATATTCATATCTTAGCTTTCAACAACGAAACAGGTGTTATGCTCAGCAATGGATACACCGAGGTTGACAACCTGTCGAACATCACCTGCAAACTGGCCATTGCTGGTGCTCAGGAAACACAGGTTGCTGTATATGCTATAGCCAATCTTGGTAATTCTACGGCATTCAGTGATCACAGTATAACTCTGTCTGAGTTTGAGAATATGTATGTAAAGGCTGCTGATGCCGATGGCAGCACACAGGGCACTTTCTCGCTCTATAAGGCTGGCGATGAAACACCTGTGGCTACTGTAACCAACGAAACACATGCCTTAATGATCTCAAACAAAGCAATAAAGCGACTGGCGCTTGCTGGTGTGGGTTTCAAACTTAATCTTGTGCGCCTTGTGCCTAAGTTTGTGCTCAACCTCTACGGCAATGATGTGCAACTGCTTAGCTACCGTTTTGTAAACATGCCTGTTGGCGACTATCTCGTGGGGCATGATGAGGATATGACGGGCACGGATTATCAGAGTTCAACAAAGGTTGATTTGGGTAGTACCGCTTTGGCAGAGAACATCAGCTACTACGGCTTCAAGTCGTATAATGCTCCCATTAGCAGCAGTATCATCACCAATCAGCGCGACCGCATAGAGGGTAAGGCGCCAGCCACAGCTGCCTATCTTGAGGTTACGGCATGCAAGCCTTCTGAACCTTCCCTTGCATATTACTACCGCATCTATCTTGGTGGTGTTGATGCTGATGGTAATCCCGATGCCACCCAGTTCAATATCCTTCGTAATCACGATTACCATCTCAACATCGTGTTCTCAAGCTATATTATTGATGACTACCGTGCAGGAATCAATGGTGATGTGAATGCAACAATAGAGGTAACTCCTTGGGCAACTGAAACACGAGAAACGATCGATATGCAATTGTAGTGCAAAGCATTAGATGGAAGTAACATAAAATGTTATCATAAAGTTCAAAATTCAAAGGTTATAAATGGTAAACCGTAAACTATAAACTACAAACTGACAATGAAAAAGATATTATATTTTCTTGCTGCTATGACCCTTGCCGCATGCAGCGAATTTGAACCAGACCATTCGGCTCTTTCCAACAAGGAGATTTGCTTTAAGGTTTGCACTTCTGATCAGAGCGCAGAGAATGGCTCTCGTGCTGTTACAGATAGCATTAGTGGATTACAGGAGCCAATAAAGGCGGAATCTGATTATGATAAACCAATGTATATGTATCCGTTGGTATCAAAAACAGCTGATGTTGTTGACGAGTTAAAATCTTCGTCACGTGTTACTCTTTATACGGAGAATAACCTCAGTAATTTTGGCGTGGTGGCTTTCCGTCGTGCATCGACTGCAAGTATAGCCAGCATGGCACCAAATTTCATCTATGATGCCGAGGTGGTGAAAACGGGTAATAGATGGGCTACTGCCGAAAAGCAATTCTGGCCAATGAACAGCGATGTGCTCGATTTTTATGCCTATGCTCCTTATCAAGGTGCAGGTATCACCCTCTCGCCGGCATCAGCAACTGGAGTGCCAACGATAACCTACGATGCCAGCAGTCAGCATGACCTTATCACAGCAACAGCCACCAATCAGGCATTAACGGTAACAGGCACAGGTGTACCCCTTACCTTTAATCATGCGCTAACAACAATTAAATTTGAAAAGAGCGATGAACTGCCTGGCACCATAACAAGCATAAGCATAAAGAAAGTGTATAACTCGGGGAAGCTAACATTTGGTGGAGGTTGGAGCTTTGCTGGCATCACCCGTTCTGATGTCGCAGCCACCGAAGGCGTTGCCATGACAATGATTCCCCAGCAGTTCTCCGATAGTGAACAGCTTATAGAAGTGGTGTATAATGAAGGCGAGAGAACATATACATTTAGTTATCCTTTAACAGGATCCAGCTGGGAAGCAGGTTCGACAATTACCTATGTGATTATGTCATCAACTATAAAACTAAACATTGGTAGCATAGTTTTTCCAAGTTTAAAAACAAACCTTCCTAAACAGAATTACAGTAATGGTGATGAGGCAGGATTATATGTTGCTGATGCCAGTGGTAATCTTATACATAGCAATGTCAAAATAACATATAATGGGAGCAAATGGACTATACCTTCATCCATAAATTTATATTACGAAGCGGGTTATAGCTTTTTTGCATATTATCCATATAAGACTGATGGGCTAACTCCTACGACAAATATAACTAGTGCTCCAACCTTCTTTGCAACAGGAATAAGTAACTGGACAATTCTGTCGAATCAAAGTACAAGTACTAGTTTTGTTTCCAGTGATCTTCAAGTAGCAAAGGGGACAATCTCATTAGATGCTAGAGCTATTAATTTTACTATGAATCATGCTGTAGGATTAGCATATATAAATTTAGGTACTAAAAGTGTAAATGTTAATACTGGATTTAGTTTATCAATAGATGCTAATTATAGATGGAATACTTCTAGTTCACAGAATGTTAAAGCATCAAGCAGTTTTTCTGGCAATACACCATATCCTATTACAAGTGGCACCAATTATGTAGCTGTAGTAAAGGCAAGTACAGCAACCTCTTTTTCTGCCACAGGTACTGATAGTTGGAGTCAATCGTGTAATGTTGCAGCAAACAGTTCTTATACCTATACAGTACAAAGTTCAAGGACATCAATATCCAACTCTACATCCTACACCTTGCAGGTGGGCGACATTCTTTATAGTGATGGTGGATTTAGTCACCAATCAGAGTCGTTACGAAGTGGTAAAACTCCTGTAGCAATTGTGTTTATGGCAACAACAAATGCGAATAGTCCTGTAACAACAACTAAAGATCGTCAAGCGAATGCTAATTGGAAACACGGCTATGCCATGGCATTGAAGAATGTGCACAGTAGCGGTAGTACAGTTGGTTATTATGAATGGGGTAGAGAAGGTACTGACGTGTCTGGAATTCCTAACGGGGAGGATATGGATGGTTACACCAACACTACTTATCTCAATAGTACAGCTTACCCTGCTGGCTATGCTGCCAAGACCACTTACGCAAGTCAGGCAACTGCTCCTTCAAATTCAAGTGGCTGGTTCCTTCCAAGTAGTGGTCAGTGGAATAATATATCGCGCAACTTAGGTAGTACGAGTGCAACACTCAATAGTAAGCTCAGTAAAGTTGGCTCTGGCAAATACGATAGCTTCGGTAGCTATGAGGACTACTGGAGTTCCAGCGAGGGCAGTTATTCGACCCTCGCTTACTACGCCGACTTCTACAGTGGTGGCAATATGTACTTGCTCCACAACTATAAGTCGAACGCGTACCGCGTACGCGCAGTTATAGCATTCTGACCTATTTATCAATTTACCAATTTATCTATTTCCAACGCTTATGCGTTGGTATAAAAGACCGCCGTAAGGCGGTCAAAAAAAAAACCGAAATGGCGTTATCAGAAGAATTACCTATATATAGAGATACTTTAAAATTATTACATGAGACAGTACATAAATTACAGAATTATCCAAAATTCTATCGCTACACCATAGGTGAGCGCATGCTGAATGCTAATCTTGATATGCTGGAGTTGATATTTGAAATAAATAGTTCATACAATAAGCTCCCGTATTTGGAAAAGTTTCTTTCAAAATATCATATGTTAATGTTGCTGTATCGGTTGTGTGTTGAAGAAAAAATTATCACGCCAGCACAGTATTCACATATTGCAATGATTCTCACAAAGATTGGCAAACAGGCAACAGGATGGAAAAAGTCATTAGATAAACAAACAGAAAGAAATGACAGAAAGTGAAGTAATAGCAGAACAAGCAAAGGGCAATAGCTGCTTCTTAATTAAAATCGGCATGTTTTATAATGCATATAACGAAGGAGCTTATGCCCTTGCAAAGATAACTGGTTATAAAGTGAAGACGAAACAACGCAAGCGATTGGGAACAATATATGTGTTGGGCTTTCCTATTAGCCAGCTTCCTAAAATAATAACCAAAATAAAAGAGAACAATGGTAACATAAAAAGAAACACAGATGATGTTGTGGAATTTGAAGGTATTGATATCTCATCCACTGATGTTGTTGTGGCTGCCGAAGAATATACGCAGCCAGTGAGTGAAACTAACAGGAGTAGCAATGTTAAGGAAATGGTGTTGAGAGAATTGCGTGAGTATGACTTATCGAATTCATCACCAATGGATGCCATTAACTTTATTGCAAAACTGAAAAGAGAATTACAAAGAAAAGACTAAACGATAAGAAAAGATGTGGCGAGAGTTTGTTTGGCTACGGCTTAACAAAGAGAGCTGATTTCCTGTGGAAATGGGTTATCGACTGGCAGATGCCTCGTGAAGGCAATAGTTAGTAAAGAATACACTGATAACAGAAAGCAATGAGAACTACTGGAGTTCCAGCGAGAACAGTTCGAACAACGCTTACAACGCCAACTTCAACAGTGATGGCAATATGAACTTGAACAACAACAATAAGTCGAACACGAACCGCGTACGCGCAGTTTTAGCCTTTTAGTGCGCAAAGCGCCGCAGCCGCAGGCGCTTCGCTATTGAACATTGAATATTGAATATTGAACATTGAATGTAATCATAAAGTTCAAAACTCAAACCTCAAAGTTCAAAGGTTATAAATGATAAACGAGCGCTCCGCGCTTAAAAAATATACCGCCGTGAGGCGCTGATTTTATCGAATAATTTAATAAAATATTCTTTTATGGGCAAGCGTGCCCATTGCGAAGTATTTAGGAGGCACAGTGATGTGCCTCCTTTTTTAGCAGCCTCTCCCGACCTCTCCGGTAGGAGAGGAGAATTACCTGCTTGAGTTTCTTGTTGCAAAAATTCAATATTCAAAATTAGTGGTTTAGTCGTTTGGTGAGTGAACACGAATCGCACGAATCACACGAATGCATTATAAGTTTTTTAAGAAAATGCTTGAGCATGAGTGGGCTTCTTCAAAGCCGTGTGGTATATTTCTTTGAACCTTTTTGTGAGCAAGCTCTCATCAGGTTCATATAAATATTCCTCCCTCACAAGTTCGGCTCTCATGCTTAAGCTTGGAAAATTATGTGCTGATGCACCAGTGCGCAATAAGCGCAAAGGATATCA
>DGRY01000011.1 GCA_002391185.1 Prevotella sp. UBA4376 | reverse complement strand
CCTTTTTAGAGAAAAACCACGGCACTTCGTGCCTGTAAAAACCCTAACTCAACATTCATAATCAAATCAAAACTTGTAATTAGCGAACAGTTGGTTAGCCCATCCCTTTTGGGGAGGGATGGGAGAGGCTGCTTCTATCATTTTTCATTTAGCGGAGCGTGATAAATGCTGATTAGAACTCAAGTATTACAGTTTGGCGAGCTGCGAGCGGGATGTTATGTGTGAGGTCGAGCTGCTTGCCTGTAGTAATGTCTGTTGCTTGAGTGTGAGAGGCAATTATTTCGGCATAGCGTTTCACATCAAGTTCGGCATTTGTCTTATTTCCATTAACAATTGTCATTACGCTCTTGCCGTTGTACTGGCGAGCAACGACATACACACCCTTGAAAGGCATGAACTGTATTTGCTTGCCCTTGATGATTTCCTCGTTACCCTGACGCCAATGGAGCAGACGGCTAAGCCAATCGAACATGGCGTTTTCGGCATCTGTTCTGCCCTCACGTGAGAAACAGTTATGGGTGTCGCCAGAGAATCCACCTGGGAAATCTTTGCGCACGTTGCCATCGGTAATTTCTTTTGTTCCATTCATCAACACTTCTGAGCCGTAATACAGTTGTGGAATACGGTTTACTGTGAGCAACAAGGCTAATGCTTGCTTCATGCCGGTTGCGTCCTTGGTGCTTTCAAGGAAACGATTGGTGTCGTGATTCTCAATAAATGCCATTACATGAGAAGGGTCGGCATACAGGTAATCATATACGAAGCTGTTGTATATTCTGTTGAATCCAGTAGAACCTCCGTCTGTTTCCTCGTTCTTTGCTGTATTTATTTTCTCATAGAAGCTGAAATCCATAACAGTTTTCAAATAGCTATTCACCTTGCTCAACTTGCTGTCTTTCTGCCATGCTGCTGTGTAGGCTGGCTCTGCAACCCATGTTTCGCCCACGGTGTTGAAGTTTGGATATTCATCATTAAGCACCTTCATCCAATGTGCCATAGCCTTGCGGTCGGCATAAGGATAGGTGTCCATGCGTATGCCGTCTATGCCAACAGTTTCTATCCACCACATGCTGTTTTGAATGAGATATTTGATTACATGAGGGTTGCGCTGGTTGAGGTCGGGCATACTTGGTACAAACCATCCGTCAACAGTTTCTTTCATGTCGATTTTGCTTGCGTATGGGTCGAGCACAGGTGTTAGCTTATATGATGTTTGCAAACCATAATGTGGACAGTTGAACCAATCGTTACTTGGTGCATCAAGGTTCCATGGATGGGTGTCGGCACAATGATTGAAAATCATGTCCATAACCACCTTCAAGCCACGTTGATGACATTCATTAACCAATTGGCGATATTCTTCGTTTGTTCCAAAACGTGGATCAACACGATAATAGTTTGTTGTGGCATAGCCATGATAGCTGCTGTATTTTCCTTGGTCGGCAGGGCGGTCGTTTTCCAATACAGGTGTGAACCAAAGGGCTGTTACTCCCAACTGAGTGAAATAGTCAAGATGCTGTCGGATGCCTTCGAGGTCGCCTCCATGACGCATACTTGGTTCGCTTCGTTCAACAAGTTTGTCGCGCATAGAGCTGAAAGCATCGTTACGAGGGTTACCGTTAGCAAAGCGGTCGGGCATCATGAGATAGAGCACATCAGCATTTGTGAATCCCATGTGCTTGTCGCCACTCATGGCACGTTGCTTTAGCTGATAGTTCAAGGTTTTGCCCCCTATCTTTATCTTCATATTTCCTGCTTTCGCACCATCGAGGTTCAGATATATGAGAAGATAGTTTGGCGAATCAAGGCGAACAAGAGAGTCGATTTTCACTCCAGGATAATCAATCTTTACATCGGCATTTCGCACATCTTTTCCATACACCATAAGCTGCAAGGTGGGGTCTTTCATGCCAACATACCAGTCGGTTGGTTCTACACGACTAATCTTCGTGGTTGCATTCGCTGTAAGCATTTGACATGCAAGAGCGAATAGTAGTAAATATTTTTTCATTCCATTTAGGTTTAAAGTTCCTCTATAATTCGTTTATAATGCTCTTAAAATGCCTCTATATTGAATTTAAGGCTATTTTAAGAGCATTATGTAAATGTTATTCTTGTTTTTTATTTAGCAATCAAGCTGATGGCAAAACCACCACCAGGAGCCTCAGTCAAAGTGAGTTTGTCGCCACGCTTGATGATGCGCTTAGTAATCTTGTAAGCCTTTGGATTGTTCTTGTAGTCGGCATCCTTTGCATCAGCATAGATTATAGCCTCGTACTTGCGACCCTTATCAAGGAAGTTGAAGTTTACCTTGGCAACGTGTCCGTGTTCATCGCATTTTCCTGCAACAAACCAGTTGTTGGTGCCTTTAGCCTTACGAGCTACGGTGATGTAATCGCCTGGCTCGGCTTCAAGATACTTAGAATCAGACCAGTCGCAAGCTACATCGCGAATGAACTGGAATGCGTCGTTATACTTAGCATAGTTCTCTGGCAGGTCGGCAGCCATCTGAAGTGGGCCCCACATAACGAGATAGAGTGCCAACTGACCAACAAGAGTGGTGTGTACATAGCATGTGTTGTCGCTCCATGTCTTTAGCTGAGTTTCAAGAATACCAGGAGTGTAGTCCATTGGACCGCCCTGCAAACGGGTGAAAGGCAACACAACGGTGTGCTCTGGGCTATTTCCGCCGAAAGCCTCATACTCTGTACCACGTGCGCTCTCGTTGCCAATCCAGTTAGGATAGGTGCGGGCAATACCTGTTGGGCGTGTAGCCTCGTGAGCATTCACCATGATATGATGCTTGGCAGCCTCCTTGATAGCATAGAGATAATGGTTGTTCATAGCCTGAGAGAAATGGTGGTCGCCACGAGGAATGATGTCGCCAACATATCCACTCTTAACAGCATCATAGCCATATTTATCCATAAGCTGATACCCTTTCTCCATGTGACGCTCGTAGTTGATTACACTTGAAGATGTTTCGTGGTGCATCATAAGTTTAACACCCTTGCTGTGAGCATATTCGTTGAGGTATTTAATGTCGAAATCAGGATATGGAGTAACAAAATCAAACACATCCCATTTCCACATGTTAGCCCAGTCTTCCCAGCCTACGTTCCATCCTTCAACAAGCACCTCAGACAAGCCGTTAGCTGCTGCGAAATCAATATATCTCTTCACCTCGGCAGTTGTTGCACCATGACGACCATTAGGCTTTGCCTTGCTATAGTCAATCTCACCAAGCTTTACAGATGGGTATTCGTCGGTGTAGTTCCAGCTCTTACGCCCAACAATCATTTCCCACCACACACCACAATATTTTGTAGGGTGAATCCAGCTTGTGTCTTCAAGTTTACAAGGCTCGTTGAGGTTATAAATAAGACTTGAAGCCAGCATATCACGTGCATCGTCGCTCACCATAACAGTACGCCAAGGTGTGTTGCAAGGTGTCTGCATACATCCTTTCAAACCAGCAGCATCAGGAGTGAGCCAGCTTTCGAACACCATGTTCTTGTCATCAAGATTAAGGTGCATAGTAGCATAGTCGATACATGCAGCCTCGTGAATGTTGATGTAAAGACCATCCTGAGTCTTCATCTGCAAAGAAGTTTGCACACCAGTAGGCGAGAATACCGAAACAGATGAATTATCCCAGTTTACCGCCTCCTTGAAACGCTGTCGAATCTCAGACAGCTTACTCTCTTGAGTTTCCTGCTCCTGCGTGTCGTAGTCGCCAGGCAACCACCAAGCAGTATGGTCACCAGCCATAGCAAACTGAGTGTGCTCCTCTTTGATGATGAAATAGTTTAAATCCTTCTGCTGAGGAAACTCGTAACGAAGTCCCATTCCCTCGTTATACACACGGAAACGAATAATTATATTACGATTGCTTGAAGGCTGATTCAAATCAACCTCAAGTTCATTATAATGATTACGAATCTTAGCATACTGTCCCCATACAGGAGTCCAGGTTTCGTCAAAGGTTGATGTTTTGTAATTGGTTTCTTTAAAACCGTCCATAAGGTCGGTTTCATTCTTTCCCTTTGAAGCATGCTTGTCTTTAGCCAGTTCAAGTCCAAGATGAGAAGGCTTCACAACAGGCTTGTGCTTGTAGCTCATCTCATAAGTGGGCTGACCACTTGCCGAAAGCGAGAATTTCAGCACCACATTTCCGTCGGGTGACGTTACGGTCTGAGCTGCAGCAAGCATAGGCAGCAGCAAGAAAGAAAGAAAAACTGAAAACTTCTTCATAAATTAAATAGGTTTTTATCTACATGAAAATTGATTTCTTATCTACCCGACTCACACACCAATTCTGAGATATTGGCTGTGAAATCGTTGTTCGCTATCAAATCCTCAATATTAACATGCATGCGGTAACGCCAATAATGATGAGGATTGGCAGGAATGTTTATTCGCTCGGCATTCTGATCGGGCAGGCGCAGTTTCTCATCAACAGCCAGCCAGTCTTGAATACTCAGCACACAAAGCATACTTGGCGACTTGAGGTGTCGGCTCACAATATCGCGAGCCAACCAGCCAGGAAGTGGATGAGGCGCAACCCCTCCTCTATAGAGCATAGAGTTATAGTAGTCTTGCGTGCGTGCCTCGTCCTCATCCCACCATTGACGAAGAGTAGGCATATCGTGACTTGAAATAGTGCACACCGAGCGGTAAGGATTGCGCTCAAGATAGCCAAAACGCACATTTGGATCCTTAGGCATAGACTGAAGTTCGAGGCTCAGCACTTTCAACTCGTTGATTACCCAAGGCACACAGTCAGGAACCATTCCCAAATCTTCGGCACACACAAGCATACGTGTTGCCTGAACCATCTTTGGCAGTTTCTTCATAGCCTCACGATACCAGAACTGGTTGTTGCGACGATAGTAATAATCGTTGTATATGCGATTGAATACCTCTTTGTCGCTATCGTAAAGAGCCTCGTAAACAAAGTTGAACTGGGCAGATATGCGTGGGTGAAACTTGTTATTATCCTTACGATCGCGCACAAAGAGCACATCAGAAACCAAAGAATAAAGTCCGTCACGAAGATTTATATCAGCCTCATCCGTTACACCTTCAAAGGCAGCCTCTATCTTGCGCTGAGTATCAAACTCAGGTTTCATAGCCCAAATATCATCATGCTCATGAACAAGGTATTTTTCTCTTACCTCCTGAGCACGCTCATGGAACACTCTGTCGAGCACCCAGTCGGCAATAAATGGCTTGGTAAACTGTTCCTCCTGGAAATGCAAGCCATAGCTCTCTATTTCCTCACGAGTCATGCCCAAGGCAGGCGAGAACTGTCCCAGCAAACCATGAACAGAGTGCAAAGGTATTTCCCATATACGGAAGAAACCAAGCACATGATCTATGCGGTAGGCATCAAAATAGTTTGCCATATTCTGAAAACGGCGCACCCACCACAAACAGCCATCCTTAAGCATTTCATCCCAGTTATATGTTGGAAAGCCCCAGTTCTGACCATTTACACTAAAATCATCAGGTGGAGCACCTGCCTGACCATTAAGATTGAAATAGCGAGGTTCTGTCCACACATCACATCCATTACGGTTTACACCTATTGGAATATCCCCTTTCAGAATCACTCCCTTCGTACGGGCATACTCATGCACAGCCTGCATCTGTGTGCAAAGAACATACTGCACGAAATAGAAGAACGCCACCTCCTTATAAGCCTTGTTTGATGGCGTAGAAAGAGCCTTGCGGTCGTTCTCATTCCATTGGTTATGGTCGTGCCAAAGAGAGAAATCAGCCGTTTTATACTTATCTCGCAGATAAGAATATTGTGCATAAGGCACCAGCCATTGCTGCTGTTCGCTAAAGAAACGTTTAAAAGCAGCACTCTTGAGAGTTTTCTCACCTTCCTGCTTATAAATCTCCTTCAGATAAGCAATCTTGGCATCATTAACCTGTTCGTAATCAATCTTACTGAGTGCATTGAGTTTTAGGCGCAACTGTTCAAACTCCTCACGCTTCTTATCATCCTTGATAGCAGGAAGTTGTGTTAGGTCGGCATATTGTGGATGAAGAGCAAAGATGCTGATACAACTATAAGGATAAGAATCGAGCCACGTGTGAGTGGTTGTTGTGTCGTTGATAGGCAACACCTGCAACACCCGTTGGTGAGTGAGAGCCACCCAGTCTATCATCTTCTTCAAATCGCCAAAGTCGCCCACTCCAAAGCTTGTTTTGCTTCGCAAAGAGAAAACAGGCACAAGAGTACCAGCCAACTTACGATTACATATTTCAAAAAATGCCTGATCAAGCGCATACACAGCCATCCCGCCATCTTCAATATCTATCAAGTCAAGAGTGCGGTTTAAATCAGTCTCCCAATACACCTTAGAAGAATTCTGAGCATCAACGGCAGCAAACTTAAACTCCAGATGATCGCTCGCAAGGCTATCGGCATTAAGGTCAACCATCCACTCGTTATGCGTATGCTCGTACATAGGAACAGCATTAAGCACATCCCAGTTGCCTAAAGCATCGCCCTTACCACAGACAGTAAGCCGAAGCCCGCTTCCCAACTGCGGAGCACGCACAACAAGGCGCACAACCTTTTCGAATGTGGAAGGATATATCTGCGAGAGTTCACGACGGTTCACACATTCCGTAAAGGCTGAACTATAAAGATAAGAATCTTCAGGAAAGTCCATCCAACGGTCAAATATGTCATACCTTTTAACCCTCATACCATTGAGTTCCAACAGATGAGTCTTGGTAAGCCATTCATGACGACGTTCTGCGCCATCACAATCCACACTATAGAAATATCTCAATACAGAATACTGGGCAGACACAGGCTTATTCATCTCATAATACCAATGCAGCCCGTCAACTGTTGACATTCTGAATGCTGTGATTTTCTCACTTCCATCAGTTGTTTCATCAACAACATTCAACAACAGTTCTTCACCATATACTGTCTTGTAGTTTATATTAAAAAAAAGCTTCATAAGTAGCCGGTTAGTATTTTCGTTGTAAAAGTAATAATAATTGTGTTAGGCTGTCATTATGCATTTGCACAAACTAACAGAGAATAAGTGCAAACGTTTGCACGTTCATTTACCTTTTATGATTGTAACAGAAGCTGCTCCAAGAGCAAGAGAGACACCTGCCAGAATCATCATGTTGCTCTGACTGCTACCCAACAAAGCAAGGAGCACACCACCTACCGAAGCTGCAAAAATCTGCGGTATGCAAATTGTGCCATTAAACAATCCAAGATAAGCACCCAAATGACCATAACCCTGCAAAGCGTTGGTAACAAAAGTGAAAGGCATGGCAAGTATTGCAGCCCACGCACAGCCTATAAGCAAGAATGGCGCAAAGAGCACATACTGGTTGTGCACAAAAGCACACCACACAAAGCCTATGCCTCCTAAGAAAAGACTAAGTCCATAAGCCAGTTTACGGTTAGAGAACTTTGGCAACACCAAAGCCCACAGAACAGAGCCTATTGACTGAACAGCAAAAAGAACACCCACCCAGTTGCCTGCTTCCTGATAGCCAGAACTTGTAACATCTGTTGTTCCCCAGCAATTATCAGCAACCGTTCCGTTAGTATATGTCCACATATACATAAATGCAAACCAACTGAAAAATTGCACAAGTCCCACTTTCCAGAATGTAGAAGGAGCATTCTTCAACAAAGCCCACCAGTTTGACTTGTCTTCATGCTGCTCTGGAGCAGGGTTATACTCTTTATATGTAGCTGGTTCCCACTCTTTTACCTTAGCTGTAGTATATAAAACACATAGAATCAAGACTGCCGCACCAATATAAAACGACCATTTCACAGAATCGGGCACAACGCCAGCCTCTGCAATATTCTTTATTCCAAGCCATGTAAAGATATAAGGAAACACATACCCCATTACCGAGCCTGCATTACACAAAAAACTCTGAATAGAATAAGCCAATCCTTTTTGTTTTTCGTTTACCATATCGCCAACAAGCATCTTAAACGGTTGCATAGCCATATTGATACTTGTGTCAAGATACATAAGCGAGAACAAGCCAAAAATCATGGCTGCACCAACTGTCAAGCCTAAAGAGCCAGCATTAGGTAACAAGCACATCATCAACACAGCAGCCGCAGCACCTACAAACAGGTAAGGTATTCGGCGACCAAATCTTGTCCAAGTCCTGTCGGAGTACGAGCCAACTATAGGCTGCACTATAATACCCATAAGTGGAGGTAATATCCAGAAATAGCTCAGACTATGAGGATCAGCTCCCAAAGTAGCAAAGATTCTCGAGATGTTTGCACTCTGAAGTGCATAAGCAATCTGTACGCCAAAGAATCCAAAACTAAGATTCCACAAGCCCCAGAAATTCATATTAGGTTTTTGCTTCATATATTTGGTTATTTAGTAGTTCCTCTAATAACAAGACGTGTTCTTACCACACGTTTCTCAACCTTATTTCGTGGAATATCACCTTCCACCTGTCCAATAAGGATATTTGCAGCTTCCTCACCAACAAGTTTTCCACGCTGTTCAACGGTTGTGAGCATAGGGTCGCAAGCCACAGCTCTGTTTCCGTTGGTAAATCCACATACCGATATTTCATCAGGCACAGCAAATCCCATACGCTTAGCAGTATATAGAATACCTATCGCTGTGTCGTCATTGATAGCAAAGAATGCATCAGGGCGGTTCTCCATGTTCAACAAATCGGGAGTGATAGCCTCAGCAGCTGCACGATTATCACACAGACGAACAAGCTCTTCGTCAACCTCCAAACCACTTCTCTGCAACGCATCCTTATATCCATTGTAACGATTCTTGGATATTTCCATATTCATCGAAGCTCCGTAGAACGCTATACGCTTGCAGCCTGTATCAATCATGTGACGCACAGCCGTGAAAGCACCCATATAGTCATCAACAACCACGCGACTGGCATCAACACCAGTACAGATACGGTCATAGAAAACAACAGGAACGCCATAATCTATAAGACGTTGAAAATGATCGTATTGGGTAGTATCCTTAGCCTGCGAAACAATTACTCCACACACCTTATTCTTATAGAAATCATCACAGATGCGCACCTCACGTTCATACTTCTCATCACTCAAAGCCACCATTATTCTATAACCACGGGCACGAGCCTCTTCCTCTATACCCGTAAGCACAGAGGCGAAATAATAATGTATGAACTCTGGCACTATCACTCCTATCAGCTTTATAGGAGTAGCCTTACTATGGCGCAAGGCTGAGCCAATAATATTCGGTATAAAATTATGTTCACGCGCATAAGCTTGAATAGATTCACGTTTTTCCTTGCTTATACGCGAACTATTCTTTAATGCACGAGATACTGTTGCTACAGAAACTCCAAGTTCCTGGGCAATATCTTTCATCGTTATAGGCGTTGTTTCATTCATGAGGTTTTTAGCTTACAAGACGCAAAGTTATGCAAAACATCATTATATTGCTCCGTGCAAATATACTAAATTATATCCTTTTACGCGCAAACGTTTGCACGAAAATCTTATCACTTTTAGGTTAAAAAAAGTACAGACTATAATTAAGTAAATTAATTTTGCAGCGTGAAATGAGAGGTAATACTCTATCGCCATGAAGCTATAAAAACCTAATGACGCTTAATCACAAATAACAGCAAGTGTTTGCAAAAAATGTGAAATACAAAATAAAAATCATTATACGTTAACTTAAAAATCAAGCAAATGATGAAGCAGGTAAAAATTAAATTGCCTCTGAGAATGCTGTCCCTAACCGCAGGATTGCTTCTCGCAGCTGGTTCTTTTGCACAGACAAGTGCCATAAAAGGACAAGTGAAAGACGCTTCTGGTGAACCAGTTATGGGAGCTACCATTACTGCTAACGGTAAACCTGTAGGCATTACCGATATGGATGGTAACTATTCCGTAAATGTTGCACCAGGCACAAAGCTCACCTTTACTTACTTAGGTTTAACTCCTCAGACTGTTACTGCTGGAGAAAATATGGTTATTGTCATGACAGATGACTCTAAAGCTCTTAATGAGGTTGTTGTCATTGGTTATGGTCGTGCAAAGAAAGAAGACCTTACAGGATCTGTTACAGCTATTAAACCAGATGAACTATCAAAAGGTATTACCAATAATGCTACCGATATGATGGTAGGTAAGATTGCTGGTGTTGATGTTATCACAGAAGGTGGTACACCAGGAGCAGGCGCACAGATTCGTATCCGTGGTGGTGCTTCTCTCAACGCTTCCAACGACCCACTCATCGTTGTTGACGGTTTGGCTATCGACAACAATACAGCTAAAGGTATGAGTAACGTATTGGCTATGATCAATCCTAACGATATTGAATCATTCACAGTATTGAAGGATGCTTCTGCAACAGCCATCTACGGTTCTCGTGCATCTAATGGTGTTATCATCATCACAACAAAGAAAGGTCGTAATGGTCAGAAGCCTACCTTCACATATAATGGTGATGTAACCATTTCTACTATTGCTAAGAAATACGACACTCTTAATGCTGCTCAATACAAATCGCTTTGCGAACAGTTAGGACTCGACACCAGTAAACTGGGTGACGCCGACACCAACTGGCAGGATGAGATTTTCCGCACAGCTGTTTCTCACAGTCACTCTGTAAGTATGCAAGGTGGTTTAAAGAACATGCCTTATCGTGTGAGTGTTGGTTATAATGTTGCTAACGGAACTGTTAAGACATCATGGATGCGTCGTTTCAACTCTTCATTCAACGTTGCTCCATCATTACTTGACAAGCACCTCAACTTCAACATTACAGGTAAGTACATGTATGAAAGCGATCGCTATGCAGATGCTGGTGGTGCCATTGGTAGTGCTTTAAGCATTGACCCAACACGCCCTGTATATGTTGATCCAAGCGACCCAACATACGAATTCTTCGGTGGCTACTACCAGCCTTCTCAGCCTGGTTCTGACAAGTTCGACAGCAGATGGAAATACACCAACAACCCTAATGCACCTCAGAACCCAGTAGCACTTCTGAACAACAAGCAGACTCTCGCTTTTGCCAACGATTTCAGTGGAAATGCTGAGGTTGACTATAAGGTTCATGGTTTTGAAGATTTGCACATCCATGCAAGTCTTGGTGCACAGTACACAGCATCATATCAGAAAGAAGACAATAGCAAATACTCTTTCTCGAACAACTACTATGGCTACAAACTCGATACACGCTACTGGAAATACAATGTTGTAGGTAACATCTATGCACAATACCAACACACATTTGGCGTTCACGGCATTGATGTTATGGGTGGTGCAGAGCAGAGCCACTATCACCGCACAGGATATGAGGAAGGTAATGGTGTTGACCCATACACTGGCGAAATCTATAATCCTTCTTTACGTGCTGAAAAAGAGTGGGCTACACACAACTCTTTGGTATCATATTTCGGTCGTATCAACTACACACTTCTCGATCGCTACATGCTCACAGCAACATTCCGTGCCGATGGTTCTTCACGCTTTGCTAAGGGACACAAATGGGGATACTTCCCATCTGCAGCACTTGCATGGAAGATTAACAACGAAGAGTTCCTCAAGGATACCAAATGGCTCGATGAACTCAAGCTTCGTTTAGGCTGGGGTATCACAGGTCAGCAAGATATTACTGGCGATTTCCTCTATGCACCTCTCTTCACACAGAGCGATTCTTATGCTCAGGTGCAATTTGGTAATCAGTTCTATACCACATTGCGTCCTTCAAAATACAATCCTAATTTGAAGTGGGAGCAAACAACAACCTATAATGCAGGTGTTGACTTCTCTGCACTCAACGGACGCATCTCATGGTCACTCGACGGCTACTATCGCAAGACCAAAGACCTTATCAACTCTGTTATCATTCCTGTAGGAACAAACTTTGGTGATGTTCTTACAATGAATATTGGTAGCATGAAGAACTATGGTATTGAGTTTGCTATCAACGCTAAGCCTATAGTTACAAAGGATTTCACCTGGGACATCAGCTACAACATCTCTTGGAACCACAACGAGATTACAGGTCTTACCGGTAGCTCTGATGGTGACAAGGACTATTGGGTAACCACTGGCGATGAAATTTCTCGTGGTTCAGGCACAAAGGTTATCGCAAACAGAGTAGGCGAAAACGCAAATTCATTCTTCGTTTACCAGCAGGTTTACGACAAGGACGGAAAACCTATCGAGGGAATGTATGTTGACCGCAATGGCGATGGTAAGATTAACGCCAGCGACCGCTACTTCTACAAGAGTCCTGCCGCACCAGTAAACATGGGCTTCACCACTAAGTTCCTCTATAAGAACTGGGATTTAAGTGCAGCCTTCCACGCCTCTATCGGCAATTATGTTTACTATGATTACTTATCAAACAACGGTAGCATCAGTGCACCTGGTATTTTCCAGAATATGGCTTTCCGCAACACATTCCAGGAGGCTGTTGATCTTGGTTTCACAGGTATTGGCTCTGAATACTGGCTATCTGACTACTTTGCATGTAACGCTTCTTACCTGAAGTGTTCAAACATCACATTAGGCTACACCTTCCCTGCACTTCTCAAACTTGCAGGTCAGGACAAACTCTCTGGTCGTGTATTCTTCACTGTTCAAAACCCATTCTTCATCACCAAGTACAAAGGTCTTGATCCTGAGGTTAAGAGCGGTATCGACAAGAACCCATACCCACGTCCAAGAAGCTTCCAGCTCGGATTGACACTCAATTTCTAATCTAAATCAAGTATCTATATGAAAAGTATATTCTTTAAAGCTGCCATTGCAGGAGTGCTTACATTAGGCATGGCCTCTTGTGCAGACGAACTAAATATTAGCTCAGTAGATCCACAGAGTTCTCCTTCTTATGAGGAGCAAGGACTCTTCGCAAAGATGTATGGCTCTTTATCTCTCACTGGTCAGAAAGGCGAAACAGGTAATGGCGACCTCACAATGACTGAGGATAAGTCTGGTTTCTATCGTACTATTTTCAACCTTGAGGAACTGCCTACCGATGAAATAAACTGGGCATGGCAAACCGACACAGGTATTCCACAGATAACAGGTATTTCATGGAACTCTACCACAGAAATGATTCAGTGGTGCTACAACCGTTTGGGGTGGAATATCACACTCTATAACTTCTATCTGCAGGAGACTGCTGGCAACGAGTCAGAAGATATTAAAACAAAGCGTGCTGAGGTGCGTTTCCTCCGTGCACTAAACTACTATTATTATCTCGATCTCTTCCACAAAGCTCCTTTCAAGGACGAAAACAATGCCATGGACGAACTGCCTACAGAGAAAACAGGCAAAGACCTCTATGAGTGGATTGACAATGAGCTTACAGAAGTTGAGAAAGACCTCGACCCTATGGGACAGAACACTTTCGAGAAAGCGTCAACTCATTATGGTCGTGCTGATAAGGGTGCAGCTTACATGCTTCATGCTCGTTTGGCTCTCAACTCTGAAGTTTACACCGATGGTGCAGTTAAAGACTATCAGAAAGCCATTGACTATAGCGACCTTCTTATTGGTGGTCCTTATGCCCTCAGCAAAGTTGCAAAGATTGCACCTAACGGACTCACCTATAGCGGTTATGCTCAGCTCTTCATGGCTGACAACGATGAGAATGCCGAGGCAATGAAAGAGATTATTCTTCCTATCCGCCAGGATGGTCTTCGCACTCGTTCTACCTGCGGTACTAAGATGCTTGTCAACTCTATGCGTATCTCTGGTATGCCTTATGCTGGTATCAAGAATGCTTGGAGCTGTATCTATGCACGTCCTAACCTCGTAGAGTTCTTCTTCCCAACTGACAATATCCCAATGTCTAAGAAAACATGTCCTGCAGGTGCAACAGAAGAAGATATCATTGCTCTTGATGCTGAAGATGGCAGCGACACAAAGAGTATTATTGCTGCCGCTGGCGATGATCGTGCCTTGTTCTATGCAGGACGTGGCGGCACCACAACCAGTGTTCGCAAACTACGCACAGACAAACTCAATAATTTCCTTGATGGAGTATCTATCGTGAAATGGCAAAACATACGTACCGATGGCAAGGCTACTGCCGATGCCGATGTACCTGATACAGATATTCCATTCTTCCGCTTGGCAGAGGCATACCTCACCCGTGCTGAAGCAAAATGGCGTTTGGGCAAAGACGGTCTGGATGACGTAAATGAATTACGCAGACGTGCTGGAGCTACCGCACTTACAGAACTTGATGCCAACAACCTACTTCAGGAATGGGGTCGTGAGTTCTACACTGAGGGTCGCCGTCGTACAGACCTTATACGCTTCAACAAGTTCACAGGTAACTCATATCTCTGGGCTTGGAAAGGCGGTGTTGCTACTGGTGCACCTGTAGACGCTCACTATGCTGTATTCCCAATACCATTGGACGACATCAACAACAATCATAATATGCATCAGAACAAAGACTATTAATATAGAAAGATTACAACTATGAAAAAATCATTAAAAAATATAGTCTTACCTGCTCTTGCCTTGGTGACACTACCTTTCATGGCATCATGCAGTAAAGATATAGACAGCAATCCAACGCTGCAGGACCCAACTACATTCCATCTTAATACCCCAGCGTTGGCATTAGGTGGTAATGTCTATGACCTTGAGAAAGGCAAGACACTTAATCTTACAACCAGTCAGCCTGACTATGGTTTTCCACTTGCTACGACCTACGAAGTACAGGTTTCTCTGAACAAGGACTTCAGCGACAAAGATGTAGATGGTGTTGAATACAAAACGCTTGGGAGTTCATATACAAGTGCCAACATGAATGTTGATGCAGGCGAACTCAACAATGCCGTTGTTGAAATGTATCAAGACACTCATGCTGGTGCCGACCCTTCTGGTATTATTATGCCTATCTATGTTCGCTTACGTGCTCATATCAGCAATTCAGAACGTGGCTACATCAATTCCAACGCTATCGAGATACCAAAGGTTGTAGTAGGCTATGTTGCTACTCTTCCAAAGGCTGTATATCTTGCAGGAAACAGTATCCGCAAGGGTGAGGCTATCAAACAACTGGCAGGTGTATTCGGTGGCAATGGAGAAGAATACTACGGAATGTTCTACGTTGGTGATAACGGCTCTATCAAGTGGGGCTTCAACACAAAAGTCAACAAGGGATATGCTGACGCTACAGTAAACTGTGCTGTAGATGGTGTCATTGCTTCTCAGGCTGCCGATGGTGGCGTACAGATAAGCAAGGCTGGTTGGTACGCTATTCATTTCGTAACAAAGGTAAACAAAGCCAAGAACCAGCTTGACAACACTATAAACATATATCCTGGTAATGCTTATGTCATTGGTAGTGCTGCTGGTGCATGGAATGATGGCGACCCTGAATGGAAACTCACTCCAGGTGCTAATGCTTCAGAGAAGTTTGTTTCTCCTGCATTCGCTGGTTCTGGCGAGCTTCGTGCCTACATCAAGATTCCTGGCTACGAATGGTGGAAAACAGAGTTCACTATCTATAGTGGCAACCTCTATTGGCGTGCTCAAGCCATTTATGACGGTTGGGCTAAAGATGTTGGTGCCGATTATTCTGTAACCTGTACTCCTGGTCAGAAACTCTATATTGATTTCGACAATGACAAGGGCGAAGTGAAATAATTAAAAAGACATTATCAATCAACAAAAGTTAGAAACATGAAAAAGCATATATATATATTCGGACTGCTCATGGCAGTATTCGGCTTCAGTGCTTGTAATGGCGACTACGATGATTGGGCTGCACCACAGTCTAATGCTCAGGAAGATGCCATAACAATACCTGGATATACTGCTGCCGCAGCTGGAGCTATAGACCTTAACCAGGCAGGAGAAAGCATTAATATGTTCACTCTTTCATCTGCAGCGCTTCCAGAAGGAAGCACTGTAGAGAACAACCGTGTGAAACTCACTCCAACAGGTGAAGGAGTTAAAGACGAACTTTCCAAGACAATAGAACTTACAGCTGATTGCAAAGCCGACAGCGCTGCTTTGCAGGCATTAGTAGAGAATGCATTCGGCAAGCGCCCGGTAGAACGTATATTCAAGGCGCACGTATATTCAAACGTGAACTACAAAGGTGATGATGTTTATGTTGACGCAGGCGAAGTAAATGTCAGCATTACTCCTGCTGCTCCAAACATAGAACCTGTATATTACCTTGTTGGCGATGTTGCTGGCGGATGGACAAAAAATAACATTCTGAAGTTCACCCGTTCAGATAAAGACATTTACGAAGACCCTTATTTTACTGTTACTTTCAAAACAACAGCTGCTAATCAGTATTGGAAGATTGTGCCACAATCAAATGTTGACAACGATGATCTTTTTGCAGCAGGTGCACTTGGTACTGTGAAGGATGGTGATAAGAGTCTTAGCGGTAAGCTAACAATAAACTATCCTGGTGCTGGTGTCGTTGAAAAACCAGGCTCATACGCTATGGTTATCAATATGCTCACAAACGAATACACCATTGTTAAAACAGACCTCTACTATATGGTAGGCAACATGAATGGTTGGACAGCCGAAGCTGCAAAAAAATCGCTCTTTATCCCATCAGGAAGTACAACTGCTACCTATACAGGTCAGTTCAATGGCTCATACGACCTAAAGATTTGGAACAAAGAGGGCTTAGGCAACTTCAGCGTTGCATGGGGTTCAGCAGTAGATGGCGCTACTGACGAAACAGGAACATTACAGAATTCAGAAGGACAGGCTTTTGCTGCTCCTACACAGAACGAATTCTACACTCTAACCATCAACATGGGTAACAATACCTATAGTTGGACAAAACTTGAAAACCAATCACCAGACGTTTACACAAAGATAGGTCTTATTGGTGCATTTAACAGTTGGAGCACAGACCTCGAACTTGAAAAGGTTAACGATCATAACTGGTATATCCATAATGCTACTGTTGGTGGTGAACTGAAATTCCGTTCTAATGGTAATTGGGACAGCGCTAACTGGGGTATTAGCGGAAACACTACAAACTACAACACCTTAGGTGCAACCATCTATGGTAGTGGAGTTACAAGTGAAGCTAAGAACATCAACATTCCAGAAGGAACTTACGATGTATATTTCTGCGATATTACAGGTCAGTTTGCATTTGTTCCTGTTGAAGATTAATTATAAATAAGCATAATAACAACATTCAGGGCGGATTCTTTGAGTTCGCCCTGTTACCATAACAAAGTAATTATGAAGCGCATTTATTCTCTCATTCTGTTTGCAATTATCAGTATGGGTTCATTTGCACAGGGATGGCCTGCAAACTATAGTGGTGTGATGTTACAAGGCTTCTACTGGGACTCCTATGAACAGTCAAACTGGAACACCCTTACAGCACAGGCTGACGAGTTGTCTCAGTTTTTCGATCTTATCTGGGTTACCAATTCTGGAAAGACATCAGATTGGCATTACAACAAGCGCAACACCATGGGTTACGATCCTTGTTTCTGGCTTGACCACAATTCATGCTGGGGCACAGAAAGTGAGTTGCGCAACATGATTTCTACATTCAAAAGCAAAGGAACAGGCATCATCGAAGATGTTGTTATAAACCATAAAAATGGTTTTGGTAACTGGGTATATTTCCCTAACGAGAGCGTCACAGGAACGGTAACAAACAAAACCTATTCGTTAACGTGGGACAACACCAACTACACACAGATATGCAGCAACGACGAGGCCAACACAAATGCCGCATCTGGTGTTAAAGGCAAGATAAAAGGTAATGCTGATACAGGCGACAACTTCGACGGCTATCGTGACCTCGACCACACCAATGCCACAACACAGGCTAATGTGAACACCTACCTTGATTACTTGCTTAACGAACTTGGTTATGCGGGATTTCGCTACGATATGGTGAAAGGTTTCAGTGCATCATACGTAGGGCAATATAACAAGCAGGCAAATCCTACCTTCTCTGTAGGCGAATATTGGGATGGAAACAAATCAAAAGTCGTAAGCTGGATTAATGGCACAAAGAAAAACGGAGTTATCCAAAGTGCAGCCTTCGACTTCCCAATGAAATACAATATCAATGCTGCTTTCAACAACGGAAACTGGAGCGACCTTGACAAAGATTGTCTTGCTAACGACAACAACTATTCAAGATACAGTGTTTCTTTTGTTGACAATCACGACACAGGTCGTTACAACGACAATGGCAAAGCTCCAGTATATGGTTATGTAGAGGCTGCAAATGCCTATATCTTGGCTATGCCTGGTACACCATGTATATGGATGTATCATTGGATGAAGCATAAGGGAACTATAAAAAAACTTATCCTTGCACGCAAGGCGGCAGGCATAACAAATCAAAGCAACATATTGAAAAGCGAAGCACAAAGCAATGGCTTTGTCTTGCAGGTGGAAGGCAGCAATGGTAACGTACTGCTTCTTCTCGGCACAACAACAGGGGTAAGCACCAATGGTTATAAACTTGCTGTAGAAGGTGAGGGATTCAAATACTATGTGAGCACTTCAGTTGATATATCAGCAATAAGTTCTATTGCCGATTCACCATACACGTTCACAATGCCTTCTTTCTGCATTGTAAATAGTGGTGAGAGATGTGCTTTCTTTGAAGTTCCTTCAGCATGGAATGCTACATATATATACTGCTGGAACTGGGATAAAACAGCCAACTACACCAAAAGCGAATGGCCTGGCAAGCAATGCACCCTTGTGGGTACAAACAACGGAAACAAAGTATATAAGTGGACTATGGATGCAAGTGACAAGCATTCTGCTAATGGTAGCAACGCTGGTATAATCTTCAACGCAGGCGACAAAAAGCCTCAAACTGGCGATATGCCATTTGTCAATGGAGGATATTATTCCATTGAAGGCATACAATCAACAGCATTTATACCAACAGGTATAAGCCACACTGAGACTACTTCCTACCCTATCAACTCTACAACCTATAACCTTTCAGGACAGAGAGTAGGCAAAAACTACAAGGGAATAGTTATCCGTAACGGCAAGAAGATTATGCAATAATACTACTTTAGCTTTGATAAAGCTATCTTTTTATAGGCTATTAGCTGACGACGCCAAGTATATATGCAATGCAAATTGCCATCCTTGCCTTGAATAATTGCAGGATAGGAATACTCTCCTATCTTGCTGTCTTCAAGCGTTAAGGTATGATGCCAATTAATACCATCTGTGGAAAGAGCTATAGACAAAGGAGTGCGAGGACCTGTTTCCTGCCCTGGTTCTGTTGCTACATTGTTGTAAATCAACGCATGGCGCCCATCACGAAGAGTAACAGCATCAAGACCTGATTGGTTATTAGGAACATCAAGCAAGGTTACATTTGTCCAACTGTCTCCATTATCACTACTGAAACTTGTTGCCACCTTTCCATTCTGAGAACGACATACCACCTGCAAGCGTCCATCAGAGAGTTTGAGGATAGAAGGCTGAATGCAACCAATAAATGTAGGCTTAGCATCTTTCTTCAGCATATCAGCTGTTCTTATCTTCAACTCAGTATCAACGGGACCAACATATTTCCATTTCTTTGTGGCAAGATCATAGATTTCAAAATGGATTCGCCAACCTCCTTTTTCTGTACTCGAAGGACAGATGAGACGATTTCCAATGAGTTCAGGTTTGTTCTTGACTGGTCCTAAGAAACCTGTAGGAAGAGGCTCTCTGTCGGTCCAAGTCTTTCCTCCGTCAGTGGAACGAACAAGCCAACCTGTCCAATCCTGCACAAACTTTCCTATCTTGAAGAAAAGAAGCAACTCGCCATCAGGCATTTCAAAAAGAACAGGGTTATAGCAAGCCTTGCGATAAAGTTCACTATCAGGAACGGTAAACTTATTCGTTGTTCTTGTCTTTATAGGACCTATTGACGCTTTGTCAATAGTGTCGTTAACACCGCCCAACTCAGCATCACGTGTACCTAATTGGAATACACCATCAGCAGCAAGTTCTGGAGTTGTCCATTTGTCAGAGCCTTTAGGCTTTCGGCTACTCCAAATGCACACATCAGGTTTTCCCTCATATTCACTACCAGCAAACCAAGCAGCAACAAGATCGCCATTCTGCAGTTCAACTATAGTTGCAGCATGGCACGACCCAAGTCCTTCCACATTCTTATACACAAACTCATCTTGCAGAATAGCCTGAGCTCTAACAATAGTAGAGAATAAAATAATAGCTGCTCCAAGTAAAATGGAGCGCAGGTTTAATGAATGAATAGCTGATAGTTTGGTCATATTATTTTTTTAATAGTGATCTGATTACAAACCACAGATGTAGCAGAGATGTTTGGATAAATCCATAATGACTGCTCATGATGCGATAACGTTCCTTCAACGATGCTTTGTGATTTTTAATGCTCATGCCACCATCAAGATAGTTAACTATTACTGCATTTACATTACACAAAGACAGGTGATGCTGTTCGGCTGACTTCATTATTCGTATACACCAGTCAACATCGGCAGAAAGACGATAGTCAAGATTATAATGATTCTCGCGTGCAAGATCCACACGTGCATAAAAAGCTTGATGACACACCAACATACCCCATTTGAAAGAACGCCATGAGAGAGCTTTTGGGACTTGCAGACGACGATGACGGATAAAAGTGCCATTATCGTCAACAACATCTGTTTCCCCATAGAGCACCCCCGGAAGTTCTTCGCCTTCTCCAACCGAGTTAGCTATTGTCTCTAATGTATCTTCTGTTGGAAACACATCGCCGGCATTAAGGAAAACGATATAGTTGCCTGTAGCCTTATCTATGCCCTTGTTCATTGCATCATACAATCCCTTATCTGGTTCTGATACAACAATAACCTGATGTCGCGTTTCTTCAACATTATCAGAAACGAGCTTGTATCTTTCGGCCATCTGCAATGTGTTATCCTTCGACTTTCCATCAAGGATAATATGCTCCACATTTTGATATGTCTGTTTCAAAACACTATCAAGGGTGCGCTGCAAAACAGAAGCTGCATTATATGTGCATGTTATAATTGTAAAAGTTATCATTATCTTGTTTATATACCTTTGTTTTTCAACGCCTTCTCGTATATCTCAATATACCTTGCTGCAACAGCACGCTGAGAGTAGCATTGGTTAACCTTACGAACTGCATCATGACTCAATGTTTCATAATCAGCCTCTTCGAGCACCCAATGAATGCCTTGTGAAAGATTGTCGGAGTTCTTGTACTCAGCAACATAACCATTCACCTTATGTTCTATCTCCTCAGGTATGCCACCAACATTGAAACCTATGCAAGGCACTCCACAAGCCATAGCCTCCATAATGGTGTTAGGCAGATTATCCTCGAGCGATGGCAACACAAAAGCATTAGCAGAGTTATACACATCGACAATCCGCTTTGCCTGATTAATATAGCCTAATGGATATGACGGCAAACTAAGTAGTGAAGTAATATCTTCAGAATGTCCTCCAAGAATGGCAATCACCGTGGTTTGCTTCATCTCAGGGTGAGCATCCGTAAGTTTGTTTATAGCCTCAACAAAGTATTTAGCCCCCTTGCGTTCATCTGTAACCTTTTGCGACACGAAGAGAATGATCTTTTTATCAAGAGGCAGATTCAATCTGAGACGAGCCTCCCTTTTGTCTGAAGGATGAAAAAGATGCGCATCAATAGGGTTAGGAACACTTGTAATATCCTGCCCCACGAAGAGACTGCTTTTAAGTGCCTCTCCCTGTAACCATTTGCTGCATGCCACAAAATGGATATGTCCCTGTTTAAGCAGACTATTCTTACGCATAAAAACTTTGTTCGACAAGTCCTTATTGCTACCAGAGCCAGGCAAAAGCACACAGTTTCCACATTGCGTGCTATTGTTGCTACACCCACGCGTGTAATGACAAATACCTGTAGCCATCCACAGGTCGTGCATTGTCCACACAACAGGTTTACCGCTTTCAAGTATCTTCTTTATGCTCTTCAATGAAAGCATACCCTGATTTATCCATGAGAGATGAACAATATCAGCCTCCTTAAACTCTGGTAACTCAGTGATATCACTTCCGCACAAAGCAGTATCTACTTCCCACAAATGTAGCTTCTTGAAATGCAGATGTAGAAATATGCAAAAACGTTCCCAAAGGAAATTCCATTTTAGCCATGGAGATTTAGGCAAGGCAACAACAGTAATATCATCCGTGTTTTTATCACGAACCAACATCTTTGCCTTTACGCCATTGTTATTAAGGGCATCTTTCAAACGGTTGGCAGCTACAGCTGCACCACCAGTATTGTCACTTGTGTTTACGATTAGTACACGCATCTCTTCGGTTTTATTCAGGAACAAAGATACAAAAAGAATTTGGAATTACGAATTTTGAATTATGAAT
>DGRY01000023.1 GCA_002391185.1 Prevotella sp. UBA4376 | reverse complement strand
ACCGCCACCGATATCAACAATCATGTTGCCTTCAGGTGCCTCTACATCAATACCGATACCAATAGCAGCAGCCATAGGTTCGAAGATAAGATATACGTCGCGACCATCGGCATGCTCAGCAGAGTCGCGCACAGCACGTAGTTCAACCTCAGTAGAACCAGAAGGAACACCAATAACCATTCTCAACGAAGGTGAGAACAGACGGCTACCTGTGTGAACCATCTTTATCAAGCCGCGCATCATCTGCTCGCAGGCTGTAAAGTCGGCAATCACACCATCGCGCAAAGGACGGATGGTGCGAATGTTGTCGTGAGTTTTCTCATACATCATCTTGGCCTTCTCGCCCACGGCAATCATCTTGTCTGTGCGGCGGTCAAGAGCAACGACTGATGGCTCGTCAACCACAATCTTATCATCGCTGATAATGATGGTGTTGGCAGTACCAAGGTCCATTGCTATTTCCTGAATAAAAGAAAAGAATCCCATAGAATTTTGTTTTTTTCTCTCTAATTATTATTTTGCAAACCAGCTATGAATAGCTGTATCGTAATGGCTGCTAACACCGAATGCGCGCTCAGCAAAGTGCTTGCGGTCTTCAATATCGGTATTTGCGCCCTTTTTGTTAAGCACCTCAAGCAGTTCGGCATATTCATTCTTTGAAGGAATGATAACCACGTCCTTGAAGTTCTTGGCTCCGGCACGAATCAAAGAGATTCCACCTATATCAATCTTCTCAATGATGTCAGCCTCACTGGCACCACTGGCAACAGTCTGCTCAAATGGATACAGATCAACGATAACCAGGTCGATAGCAGGAATATCATACTCCTTCATCTGCTTCTGGTCTCCCTCGTTGTCACGACGGGCAAGGATACCTCCAAACACTTTTGGATGCAGAGTCTTTACACGACCACCCAGGATAGATGGATAAGTGGTTACTTCTTCAACCTTCTGGCAGTCGTACCCCAATGACTCAATAAAGCTCTGAGTACCACCTGTACTTAGGAATTTAACACCTTCTTCATTAAGTTTCTTGAGCAACTCCTCAAGACCATCTTTGTGAAAGACCGAGATAAGAGCGGTCTTAATCTGTTTTGTTTCAGCCATATATTATGTACATTATATATAATTGTGCCTGCAAAGTTATAAAAAAGAATTTGTAATTACGAATTAATTAATTAATTTTGAATTAATAATTGGCAATTCACAAGTCGTAATTCTTAATTCTACATCGCGAAGCGACTAATTTGTAATTCGTAACTCGTAACTTGTAATTAAAAAAGGGAGAAATCTCATTCGAGACTCCTCCCTTTGGATGTATCTAATTAAAACGTTCCTGCAAATCCAACGTGTATATTAAAATTACCCCAGATATTTCATCAATATCTTTGAGTAGCCGCTATCGCGCAGCTTGGCAATACTCTTTTCACGTATCTGGCGTACACGTTCACGTGTAAGTCCGAGCTGATCGCCTATTTCCTCAAGTCCCTTCTCATGACAAGCAATACCAAAGCACTCGCGAATGATTGTTATTTCGCGCTCCTTAAGCACCTTGCGCAACACGGTATCGAGTTCAAGCGCCATTGACTCGTGGTCAACATGTCGGTCGGTGCGGCTATCATCGCCACCTGCCATAATATCGACCATACTGTTGTCTTCACCATCCTGAAAAGGAGCATCTATACTCACGTGGTGACTATCAGCCATAAGGCTCTGGTCTATTTTCTCCTCCTCTATGTTTGTTGCGCCAGCAAGCTCGCTCAATGATGGACGACGCTGGTTCTCTTGTTCAAACTTGTTGATTTCGCGGTTGATTTTGTTAAGCGAACCTACCTGATTCAAAGGCAAGCGCACAATACGGCTCTGCTCGGCAATAGCCTGGAGAATACTCTGGCGAATCCACCATACCGCATATGAGATGAACTTAAATCCACGTGTTTCGTCAAACTTCTCAGCAGCTTTCACAAGACCGATGTTACCCTCGTCGATAAGGTCGGTAAGCGACAAACCCTGATGCTGATACTGTTTAGCCACAGACACAACGAAGCGCAGGTTAGCAGTAACCAGTTTTTCCTTGGCACGCTCTCCCTCACGACCGCCCTTTTTGATTTTTTGTGCAAGTTCAATTTCCTCATCAATAGAAATAAGTGGTGCACGTCCAATCTCAACGAGGTACTTGTCCAATGCCTCGCTTGAGCGGTTAGTAATACTCTTCTGAATTTTAAGTTGTCTCATTCTTTTTACCTGTCTTTTAAACTTTTGTTACCCTTTAATAACGCACAAAATGCCAGTTTATTATTTCGCATTGAGCACAATGTATCGCTAAAAGGTGTGCAAAGGTAATAATTAATTATGTAAGTCGCAATATCAGTCTATTATATTTATACATTTTTAACCCATAATCGTTGCATGAAACGAAGTAACAAGTTTTTGATACAAGGATAGAAACATTCAATATATATTTTTACTAAATTTGCCAACGCAAAACCTATAGCGAAAATAGCAATCACAAAAAACATAATAAATAAAAACAATGAAAAAAACAATTCTATCAACCTTACTCCTTGCATCAGCCATTGGCGTGCAGGCTCAGTATCCAATCATTCAAACCAAGTACACCGCCGACCCAGCACCTTATGTGCACGGCGACACAATCTATCTATACACCACTCACGATGAGGATGATGCCGAAGGTTTCAAGATGTACGACTGGCTTCTCTACACCTCAACCGACATGGTTAACTGGCAGGATCATGGTGCTGTGGCTTCTCTCAAGGATTTCAAGTGGAATGACAAGGAGAACGGCGCATGGGCAGAATGTGTTGTTGAACGCAACGGCAAATGGTATATGTATTGCCCTATCCACGGGCATGGCATTGGAGTGCTCGTGAGCGACAGTCCTTATGGTCCATTCAAAGACCCTATTGGCAAACCTCTTGCATGGCAAAAAGAGCATTGGAACGACATCGACCCATCTGTGTTCATCGACGACGACGGGCAGGCTTATCTCTATTGGGGCAACCCTAATGTGTATTGTGCCCTGCTCAACGATGATATGATTTCGCTCAAGAGCGACATCATGAAGCTTCACGACATTCCAGAGCACTATCAGGAAGGTCCTTGGTTCTACAAGCGCAATGGTCACTACTATCTTGCTTATGCTTCAACCTGCTGTCCTGAGGGACTTGGCTATGCCATGAGCAACAACCCACTCGGTCCATGGAAGTTCAAGGGATATATTATGGCTCCAACCGAGCGTACACGAGGCAATCACCCTGGTATCATCGACTATCGTGGCAAGAGCTATGGTTTCGGTCTTAACTACGACTTGAAGAACATCACCGTAAAAGAGCACAAAGAGCGTCGCAACGTGGGCGCATTCCCACTCTACTACAACGAAGATGGCACCATCGTTGAGTCACCTTATTTTAAAGATGTAACCATCGAACCAGCCAACACCTTCAACCCATATCAGCGAGTAGAAGCAGAGACTATGGCTTGGGGCTACGGCTTGAAGACTGTGAAGCGTGGCGTCGAGGACATCATAGTTACCAACATCAACAACGACGAATATATAAAGCTGCGCAATGTTGACTTCGGTCGCAAGGCAGCTCACACCATCACCTTCAATGCTGCTTCTGTTGTGGGAGGAACTATAGAGGTGCGCATTGATGGCGTCAAGGGCAAGCTTCTTGGCAAGGTAAACATCAAGAGCACAGGCAGCGAAGACACATACAAAAACTTCGCAGCAAAGGTAGCTGCCATCAGCGGTTGCCACGACCTTTATTTCATCTTCAAGGGAGCAAAGGGCAAGAACCTCTTCAACCTCGACTGGTGGAAGCTTAGCAACATGCCCAACGACTACACCTCTTATTCACGCATCGTTGAAAACGGTGGTACAGGTGCACAACCAGCTATCATGAAAGAAACAAGCAGTCTGCCTGCTCACACCGTGTTCATGCCACAAGACCTCAGCAAGTTCAACGCTTCCAACCCTCTGCCCGTTCTCGTATGGGGCAATGGCGCATGCACCAACTCACCTTGGGAGCACTACAAGTTTCTCAACGAGATTGCATCTCAGGGCTACCTTGTAATAGCAACAGGATTCATTCCAAAGAACGACAAGCCTTATCAGGGCGAAATGTCAACACCTGCACAGCAAATGCAGTCTATCGACTGGGCCATAGCACAAAACAACAACCCATCAAGCCCACTCTACCACAAGGTGAACACCAAGGCAATATGCGCTTCGGGTATGTCGTGTGGCGGTTTGCAAACTCTCTACAACTGTGCCGACCCACGCATCACAGCCTATATGATTTGCAACAGCGGATTGTTTCTCGATCCTAACATCGCCATGCCAGGAATGCCAATGCCAGGCAAGGAGCAGCTAAAGAAGGTGCATGCACCAATCATCTATATCCTTGGCGACAAAACCGATATTGCATACGAGAACGGTATGGACGATTTCCGTCGCATCGACAATGTTCCAGCCATAGCCATCAACTACCCCGTTGGTCATGGCGGCACCTACCGCGAAGCTCACGGCGGCGAATTCCGTTTTCCAGCCATCGCATGGCTCAACTGGCAGCTAAAGGGCGACAACAACGCTGCCAAGATGTTCCAGGGCGAGCAGCCAGGCATCCTTCAGCGCAAGGGCTGGAGAATTGATAAGAACAAGTTAGCGAAGTAAAACCTCCCCCATCCCCCTCCAAGAGGAAACCTCCCCCATCCCCCTCCAAAAGGAGGGGGCTAACTAAACTGACAAGACTAAACTACACTTTTCGACACATGATTTTGCCATTCCATTACACTTTTCGACACATGATTTTGGCATTTCACCACACTTTTCGACACATGTTTTTGCCACTTCACTACACTTTTCGACACATGATTTTGCCATTCCGCTACACTTTTCGACACATATTTTTGCCATTTCACTACACTTTTCGACACATAAATAAAGGGTGAACGCTGATACGTTCACCCTATTTTTAACTTTGTTTTTTAAAATCATTAAACTTTTGCAGCAAGCAACTCAAGCAAGTTGGTTAGCCCTTCCCTACTGGGGTTTCTGTCCCCCGGGAACGGGGGAAGTGAAAGGGGTGTAAAGACTATTGAGGATGGGAGAGGCTTCCCTTCACTACACTTTTCGACACATGATTCAATTATATCCACATTCATGATTTATTCCGAAAATAATCTAAAACAAGAAAACGATACGATAATCGTAATATTCTGTGCCTAAATAAACCATAACGAGAGAAAATGTTTTGCATTCATATTCGACATAGGTTCTTCTATGTTAATCTCACCATAGACTTTTGCGAGTAAAACCTGAAAACGAGTGGAGCATCAAAATTATACAATATAAAAACTTACTATAGGTGGCAAAATATGCCTTTTTGATGCTTTTGGTTAAATTTAACAAGGTATTTACACCAACTTTCAATTAATATTTGTAATTTTACAAACAAAGTTTGCATAAACAATGTCCAGCATAAAGGATATATCAGAATATATAGTAGCACTCATTGCTGCTTTTGCCAGTCATCACGCAATGACTGATGCTGAGGCGTATCTATATTTAAAAAAGTATGGAGCAATAAAAGTAGCACATGATTATTATGATGTTATGCATACACAGCCGATGGATGATATGGTACACAGCATGTCAAGCTATTGCAGAAGGAAAGGAGGTAATCTATGATTACCCTATATCATGGTGTATTGTCCTACATTTAGTGAGAACTAATAGAATATCTATGTTTATATAGAAACGAGTGGAATAACAAGATGCATAGCTTGCTTTATTTTGAATTCGTAGAACTCAATCATAATACTCTTCTTCAAAAACTGCTGATTGTCCATAAGTAACTGATACACAGATATATTGAAAAGACAAAAACGGTAAAAGAAGCAAACTGGAAACAGAGATATTGAAAACAAAAGAAAGAAAATGCCACTTAACAAATCTTCACATGGAAAGCTTGTGCAAACCGAGAGTAGAGCCAAGCTTGTTTGAGCTATACCGAGGTGCCGCCAAGTTTCGCTAAAAGCAAAACAACGGAAATTTTTCGATTTTGACATTTGGAGTAGGCAATACAATGGAAGAAAGCGGTTTAAAAAGTAGTTCGTTATATGCTTTCCCTATCAACATATGAAAGATATGCTGAGGTCATAAAAGAAAGATGAGTACATATCTTGTCAATGTCAAAAAAAATAGTCCATAGTAATGACAGAATATGATATTTTTCAAATAAATTGGAGAATATCTATATATTTTTGAGTAAAATCATCGTAATTTGATTGGTTTTTTGTATATTTGCACCCAAATTTAAAATCAAAGTCATGTTGGTGGAAAAAAATAAAACTGCCAGATGGCTTGCAAAGGAGTTGGAAAGACCCAACAACAGTTTCAAAGTGGTGTACAAACCAATCCCAACCCACGCTTGAAATCCTAATTAAAATTGCCGACTTATTAGAAGTCGATTATACTGAACTTGTAAGAAAATAAAATTATGCCCAAATTAGTAGCTTCGCTATTTTTCGATTTTGGAATAGTATCACATACAATAAGCTAAAACTTATGAATCCAGATTTGCAGTCAGACAAGACAGATATTTATGGCCGCACTATATTCGGGAAGATTGAATACAAGTTACAAAATATGATTCCATCAGGAATGCTTACCTATGACCTCAGCAATCCAGTTGGTGCATCGACATAACAACTGCTACTATATCAATAGTTTCAAATGTAATCATGAAAAATGTAGTGTATGGATAAAGAAGAGTTTAAAAGACAACGTTCTGCTATAAAAAAGCAATCTATGGGTCTCTGGCAGGATATTGATGAACATCGAAAGGAAGAAAAACGTGTCATTAATGTTCTACATGATGCAGAATCCATATTGGAAAGGCTCGATATGACATTTGAAGAAAGAACATCACTATCCAGAACAGATGTGTCTATTCTTATGTTATCCACAGCTTTGCAACTTATCCGTATTTATTGCCTTCCAAAGTTCCAAGAGAAATACCTTGATGAGAATCGTCTTGATCATGATGATGACATAATCAAGGATATGGAAAGAGAAGAAATAGAGAATTATAAGGATAAACACAAGAATTGGGAATCAAAGAAAAGCGAAAAAGGCTATCGTTCTTGGCAAGAAATCGCATTCGCTATAAAAGTTCCTTATGATGCTACCAGACATTCAGGCAGTGGCTTCCATGAAAGAAATATGCATGGCGGTCAACATCGAGTAAAAACTTTAGGGCATGATCCAATTTTAGGATGGATATTTGGTGTGGCTAACATAATTAGCGACACAATAACTATCTGCCCTGAATATGAACTTGGGGAAAAGAAAATTCGAATTCCTTATGTCGAAAGTTACAATGTTGACATGGGGTCTAATTTCTGTTGGAAGGAACAGACTGCAACTTGGAACATTTTCAAAAATAGTTTTGAGAGTATCGGAGAAGATAAACATAGGCTATATGCTGCATTGTTTTCACAGGGTCTTCACCTTGCTTCTGACAAATACACTAAACTGGGATTACCTGTTCCTTTCCTTAGTTTAATTGACTCAAACAAGGCATATGACATTTACAAAGATGGGTATGATTATCTGGATTATATGTATGATACTCAAATACTGAGAAGGACACTGAAATCTGCCTCTCAGTCGATAATGATTAATATGATTATCGGAGCAATACATAAATTCTTCTATAACCCGAATACGGATTTTGATAAGGAACTCTATAATGTGAGAACCCGAAAGATTATTATGTACTCTAATATGATAGCAACAACTTCTGATGTTGTTCAAACAGCTATTAGGGCTTATATGGGAGATGAAAATGCTATCAAGGATTTTGATTTAGGTGGTTTTTTAGTTACTGTATATCGCCTGATTACAGATACCAAATATATCCTAAAAATCAAGGAAGAATTTATTTTCAATGAATGGGATAGAATTGTAGAATCAAAAAATAACATATTCAATATATGATAGACAAACTTTTAGCCCCTTTTTTAGAAGTCGCAGGTAAAGCAGTAGTCCAGGGTACTACTGCTTTGGGAAAGGTTATTGCTGAACACTTTGCTAAACACGGTTCCAAATACATTATGGGAGGTGGAGCGGCTGCTGCAGGTGGCGCAGCCTATGCTGTTGGAGAAGCTGTAGGTCATTCCAAAGGGAAAAAGGAAGGCACAACAGAACAAGCTGCTCGTGATGAAAATAAAATCAAAGAAATGCATCAGCAACATGAAAATGACCGTAAACGCTGGAATGAAGAGAAACAGGCTTATGAAGATTTGTTGGATGAAACTGAGAAAAAATTATAAATATGGGCTTCAAACGTTTAATAAAAAAAGGATTGCTTGGAGGTGCAGGTAGCATGATTGAAGGTCACATCTTTGATGCTATTAAAAAGAAAAAAGAAACGGGAAAATCTTTTAGAGACTGCTTAGTTGAGTCTGTAAAAGAAACAGTTACTGAGGACATGCCAGGAACAAGTCATGTCTATCAAATGGGTAAGACCGATGGTCGAAAACTGGGCACGGTTGAACAGGCTAAGCGCGATGAAAAAAAGATGCAACAAATGAGTGAAGACCACGAACGTGACCTCCAGGAATGGAAAAAGATAGATAAAGAAAAAGATAAACTTCTTGATGAAATGGAGAAAAATCTATAAATCATCTTATCAAGATTGACAACATAACGAATTACCCCACTGATTTTCAGCATTAATGCCGATTATCAGTGGGTTAATTGTTCCCAAAATGAGACCTAAAATTCTTTTTCCACTAAAATAAGAATAACTTACAACAAAAAGCGGAGAAATAATTAAAAAGTAAACATTGGGTAAACTTGTTTGGATGATCACACCAACATTTGTCTTGTAATCTCAACAATAGTTTCAGCCATCAATTATCCACATACCATCATTGTCTTTGCCTTCGCGTTTCAAAACACCCATTTTTTGCAAGGCAGCAAGGTCACGTTCGATGGTGCGTTGGCTCACCGACAAAGTCTCCGACATTTGTTTGCCGGTGATTGTCGGAGACTCTTTGACGAGATTGAGTATTTTCTGCTGACGCTCAGTGAGTTTCGTCTCCGACATGTCTCCGTCATGGTCTCCGACATTTGAGGTGTCGGCAGTGGAAAAGATGATGGTCTGGAATTGGGTCGGAGTAGATTTGAACACAGGCTTCAATTCATCCTTATATCCTTCCAAGGCTTTGGTCTCATTACAGATGCGTGTGAGTCCGCTACCTCGTTTCTCCATATAGTCAAGTTGAGCCATCACGTTTGCAAGTATAGGATTACGCCTTTCAGAAGACACATCTTTGATGTCAAAATCCTGTATCAGCATACCATTGTACATTCCTCCAGGGGATGTTACAGTGAGGCGGTCATCGTAGATGTCAAGATGCACCTCGCCACCCATAACAGTATAGTCGCGATGGATGAAGTGGTTAACCATTGCCTCCAGAACAGCTCGTTCCGCATACTCAGGTTTGTTTTTTCGTCCATCAGGCAGTTTCTCCCAACCTCTCTTGGTGTTAGATTTCACAAAGTTCATGGCTTCACGAAGCAGCATGAGGATGTTGCCTGTGAATTCTGCATCGTTAATGGCATCATTCTTTTCTTGTCCATCCCATCTTGTACAATACAAGCGAGATTGCCACAAAGGGCAATCATCGGCAAACAATGCACCTGCATTCGTTAGGTTTCCTGCACTTGTTACAAGACCAAACGATAAAAGATATTTTTTGTCCCAATCCTGTTTTGTTCGGTCTTTAAATGTATTTGCCAATATCGTGAAGGAATAGTCCTCGACCTTGTAATCCGTATGAAGGAAATCAAATGTTTTGTTAGAACCTTTTAGTACCAAACGTACCATTTGCTCTGCCGTTGCAGGAATGCTTTCGTCACCGACACGGATAAATGCAATACGCTGGCCATCGCCAACATAGTAATACGGTGGATAATGACCTGTGTTGACTTTGAGCTGTAAGATGCATAATCCATTTATATCATGTGGAATCATTTCCACTTCTGGTAGAGGGTCCATATAGTCACGAATCTTGCTACTGATAGTTTCGCAAACATATTGAACGTCATCAAGTCCTTTTATGATTCCGTCATTTTCAATACCGAAGAAAAGTGAACCGCCTAATCCGTTTGCAAAAGCGCTAACGCTCTTCAACCAACTTTTGGGTTTCTTTTCTTCAAGCATTGCCTTAAAATCGTATGCAGTGCATTCAGATATCAAAGTCTTTAATTCCATTCTATATGAATTCTATTTTGTTATTTTACAAAGATATATATATTTTTACCAATGATGAAATAAAATTATCGTTAAGCATGTGTTTTAGGCAAAAAATATTCTTATCTGACACTCAAAAGAGGAGGTGAGCGAGAGGTGACTTCAGGATTTGTCTCAAAACTTAGAAGTTACAAAATGATTTTGTATATTTGCTATCGAAAGAGAAACATGCAGAAGCAGACTACTCGTTAGCCTTTACTACTGATGAAATAACCAATTATTAAACTTTTATCTTCGCATTCTCACGGCAAATAGCATAATGGGATTGTACAAACGTCACAAATTGACCATTAAAAGAAAACGATTCAGAAAGTGAAATCGATCCTGCAATGAGAATAGAGTAAAATCGTTTTGACCATCATTTTTTAGCAATACATAATCAGTGGAAATTTCCACCATATCGTCCAGCCTTTGCCTGTAAGGAAATTGCACCTGTACGAGCAACAAATTCTTTTACGCTGATTTTAAAACTGTTCAAGCCAGATTGGTTCCTAATTGTGGCGAATTCGCAATAATTAAAATTAGGATTATAAATACGTTCCCACATGCCAAGAAACTCCATTGTGTTACGATTGCGAAGCCAATCAGTCACAAAGATATCACCATCCTTGGCTTTCAGCATATCTGTAATGCAGATGTAATCTTCGCCATTTACATAAGAATAACTTACAACAAAAAGCGGGGAAATAATTAAAAAGTAAACATTGGGTAAACACGATTTCGACTTCTCTTGAGTATAATATATAGAGGAGGTGAGCGAGAGGTGACTTCAGGATTTGTCTCAAAGCTTGGAAGTTACAAAATGATTTTGTATATTTGCAATCGAAATAGATAAATATGTGGAAGCAGACTACTCGTTAGCCTTTACTACTGATGAAATAACCAATTCTTAAACTTTTATCTTTATGGAAAACAGAATCATGAATGATGCTGCAACTTTGGTTGCTGCAAATCCTGATCTCATGCAGATTGAGGAGTTTTTTGAACAGAACTATTTGTTCCGTAACAATGTGCTTAACGGCAGATACGAGGTTGCTCGTGTCGGCCAGAATCCTCTTGTTTACCAACATCTCACTACTGAGCGTTGGAACTCTATCGTATGGAACCTTGAAATGGCGTTGCCTGATGTAAAGAGTATTAAGAACTACGCTGAACTGTATGTTTACTCTGAGCACACGCCACTCTTTGACCAGATTAAAGATTATCTTGAGCACCTGCCAAGCTGGGACGGCAAAGATCATGTGGGGCGACTCATAAACTGTCTCGCTGGCGTTAACGAGAAGCAGAGTGAGTGGATTCGTATCTGGCTGCGCTCTATGGTGACTCATTGGATGAAGATGGATGTGGAGCACGGAAATGATGTAGTATTGCTGCTCATGGGCGACCAGGGCTGCGGCAAATCAACATTCTGTCAACGACTGCTTCCTGCTACACTTCGTGAGTATTATCTCGACCATTTGAACCTCGGAAACAAGTTCGACAAGGAGATGGCGCTAACACATAACCTGCTTGTGAATATTGACGAGTTCGACCAAGTAAAGAACTCACAACAGGCTGAGCTGAAACACACCATTTCAAAGAGTAAGGTAAACGGCAGACGAATATATGCTTCGGTACAGACCGACCAGCATCGCTATGCGTCGTTTGTGGCAACAACCAACAGCCGTCAACCTTTGAAAGACCCAACTGGCAGCCGTCGCTATCTATGTGTCAATATTCCCAGCACACAGCTCATAGACAACACGTTTGAAATAAGCCACGAACAGCTATATGCCCAGATTCTGAGCGAGATAAACACAGGCAAGCCTTGCTATTTCAATCGTGAAGAGACAATATTGCTTCAGGAAGCTAACCAGCCATATCAACAAACCGTTGATCTTGCTGCTATGACAGAGGCTTGTTTTCGCAAGCCGAAAGAAAAAGAGGAGGTAAAACCTACCATCACTACCGACATTCTTGAAGAATTATCGTGCCATTATCCTCAGATTCTGCCTACTCAAAAAACAAAAATAGCTATTGCTGTTGCATTAAAATCACTTGGCTACAAAAGCACTCATACCCATAAAGGCAGCGCTTATTATGTAGTTCCGATAAAAATCAAAGCTGCATAAAACATTTTTGAAATAAATCTCAAAAAGACTGTCACCAAGCATACTAACACGCTGTATATCAAAGAAATAAGTACTCAAAGACTGTCACCAGACTGTCACCAGACTATCACGCTTTTGAACGAAAATCAAAAATATGATGGTGACAGACCGTGACAGTCTGGTGACAGTCTCAAATAGTTTAACAAGCTGTCTATCAATATTTTAACCTGCAACGTGACAGTCTTTGCAAAAAACTTTTTTGGGTAATTCTAAATACATTATTACTAAAGTTTCGCAAGCGAATTATTTTACTTGAGATTTTAAAAAGAAGAAAATGTGTATGAATGGAATACGGCTCAGAATGAGCCTATAATGATATTGATGCTTGGGCTTTTAGAAAGCATGCTTTCCAAGCCCAACATCAATATCATTATTCTCTTTCAGAAAGAATCCATTCATACACTAGAAAATAAAGTGCTGATGCACCAGTGCGCAATCGCGCAAAG
>DGRY01000167.1:1539-8011 GCA_002391185.1 Prevotella sp. UBA4376 | reverse complement strand
ACTTTGTAAATAATATTGCCACATATAATGTTGTCTTGAAAGTAAAATGAAAGAATTTTCAAAACAGGAGGAGCTTCTAACAAGAAGCTCCCCTTTTTGCATTATTTATTTTGTATTATCAGATAAAATGCTTAATTTTGCCTTTCGTAATATATAACAATAAAAAATATGAGATCAAGAACTTCTTCATGGTTTGAAACCAAGATTAGATACAGAAAGACTATGGAAGACGGGATGGAAAAGCCCGTTACCGAACAGTATGTAGTTGATGCACTTTCTTTTTCAGAAGCCGAAACAGCTATAACAGAGGAGATGGCGGTGTATATCAGTGGCGAATATAAAATAACAGACATTAAGCCTGCTGCTTATGGAGAGATTTTCTTCAGCGATGCAGATAAGGATGACCGTTGGTTCAAGGCAAAACTACAATTCATCACTCTTGATGAGAAGACACAGAAAGAAAAACGTTCCACAACAACATATCTTGTTCAGGCAGGTTCTTTGCAAGGAGCTGTAAAGCACATAGAAGAAGTTATGGGCGGAACAATGATTGACTATGTTATTGCAAGTCTTCAGGAAACACAAATCATGGACGTATATGAACATCATGCTCAGAAGAAAAACTCTGAAGAGAGAAATGATGTGCCCGAATACGAACAGAACGCAGAATAATAGTTATGGAAATGGTTGAAGTAGCTAAGAATTTACATGAAGTGCTAAATAACTTGCCCGAAAAAGTAAGATTGGTTGCTATCAGCAAGTTCCATCCAAACGAATATATTGAAGCGGCATACAACGAAGGACAGAGAGTTTTCGGCGAAAGTCATGAGCAGGAACTCAAGAAGAAAGCAGAAACACTCCCTAAGGATATTGAATGGCACTTCATTGGTCATCTGCAGACCAACAAGGTGAAATATATAGCACCTTATATTTCGATGATTGAAGCCTGTGACAGTTTAAAGTTGATGAAGGAAATAAATAAGCAGGCTGCAAAAAATAATAGGGTCATAAAAATACTGCTTGAACTGCATATTGCAGCGGAAGAAACAAAATACGGATTCACACTTGATGAGTGTCGCAAAATGCTTGCCGAAGGAGAATGGCGCGATTTGAAAAATGTTCAGATATGCGGAATTATGATGATGGCAAGCTTTACCGACAATGAACAGCAGATAGCAAACGAATTCGACCTTGCAAACAATTTCTTCAATGAGGTAAAAGCAGAATATTTTGCAGATGAGAGTTTGTTCTGCGAAAAATCATGGGGAATGAGCCACGACTACAAGATTGCCGTAAAACATGGCTCCACAATGGTAAGAGTAGGAACTTTCATCTTTGGACCAAGGGTATACTAATACTCTAATAGAACAAGTTTTATATAGAATAGAATACAATATTTATAAAGATGCCTGAAATATCAGTACGCGGATTGGAAATGCCAGAGAGTCCTATTAGAAAATTGGCTCCATTGGCTAATGCTGCAAAAAGCAAAGGTATCAAAGTGTACCATTTAAATATTGGACAGCCTGACCTGCCCACACCACAATGTGGCCTTGACGCTTTAAAAAAGATTGACCGCAAAGTGCTTGAATATTCCCCATCACAGGGATATCTTAGCTATAGAACAAAATTAGTCGAATACTACAAGAAATTCGACATAGAGGTAACTCCAGACGACATAATTATCACAGCCGGAGGCTCTGAAGCAGTGTTATTTGCATTTATGAGTTGTCTTAATCCTGGCGATGAGATTATAGTACCAGAACCAGCCTATGCCAACTACATGGCATTCGCAATTTCTGCTGGAGCAAAAATCAGAACAATAGCAACAAGCATTGAAGAAGGGTTTGCATTACCAAAGGTTGAAAAGTTTGAAGAACTCATCAACGAGCACACTCGTGCCATAATGATTTGTAACCCAAACAATCCTACCGGATATCTCTACACACGCAGAGAGATGAACCAAATTCGCGACCTTGTGAAGAAATACGACCTATATCTCTTCTCTGATGAAGTGTATCGTGAATATATCTACACAGGATCACCTTACATTTCTGCCATGCACCTGAAAGGAATCGAAAACAATGTTGTATTGATAGATTCTGTTTCAAAACGCTATTCTGAATGTGGTATTCGTGTGGGAGCGCTTATCACAAAAAACGAAGAAATAAGAAAGGCAGTAATGAAATTCTGTCAGGCTCGCCTCTCTCCTCCTCTTATCGGCCAGATTGTAGCAGAAGCCTCACTCGAAGCACCAGAAGAATACTATCGTGAGGTGTATGATGAATATGTAGAACGCAGAAAATGCCTCATTGACGGACTTAACCGCATACCAGGCGTTTACTCCCCTATCCCAATGGGAGCTTTCTACACAGTTGCAAAGTTGCCTGTTGATGATAGTGAGAAATTCTGCCGTTGGTGTCTCGAAAGTTTTAGTTATGAAAACGAAACAGTGATGATGGCTCCAGCCTCTGGCTTCTACACCACACCAGGCTCAGGACGCAACGAAGTGCGAATAGCCTATGTACTCAAGCGTGAAGACCTCAACCGAGCACTTTTCATTCTTAGAAAAGCACTTGAGGAATATCCAGGCAGAGTTGATGAAGAATAGCTTTTACACACTCCACATTACACATTATAAAATGAACTTCCCTCTTTTCATAGCAAGAAAAATATATGGCGACATAGGTGACAAAAGAAAAGTTTCAAAGCCAGCCATCAGAATAGCAACAGCAGGTGTTGCTATCGGTCTTGCCGTGATGCTTATCTCTGTTAGCGTGGTTCTTGGTTTCAAGCATACTATCAGAGATAAAGTTGTAGGATTCGGCTGCCACATACAGGTTGCCGACTTCATGTCGCTTCAAACCAGCGAAAACTTCCCAATACAAATGGGCGATTCTATGGTTAACGCCTTGAAGAAATTTCCAGGGGTAAAGCATGTTCAGAGATATGCCAACAAACAAGGAATACTCAAAACCGATAAAGATTTTCTTGGCGTGATGTTCAAGGGTGTTGGACCAGAATATGACACCACCTTCATTCATCAAAACATGGTTGAAGGAAGCATACCAAAATTCTCTGATGAAGCAAGCAAAAACAAGATTCTTATTTCGCAGGACATGGCCAACAAACTCAATATCAAAGTTGGTCATAAAATATTTTCATATTTTATTGACAACCAAGGTCTTAGAGTGCGTCGTTTCACCGTTGCTGGAATATATCAAACCAATCTAAAGCAGTACGATCAGGTGATATGCTACACTGACATCTACACAGCAGTGAAGCTTAATGGTTGGGAAGCCGATCAAACATCTGGAGCAGAAATCACGGTAAACGATTTTAATCGTGTTAATGAGGTTGAAAACATTCTTGTGGATAAAGTTAATCGAACAATCGACAAATATGGCGAAACCTATTCGTCGAAGACTATACAAGAGATTAATCCACAGATATTTTCATGGCTCGACCTTCTCGACCTCAATGTGTGGATAATCCTTGCACTCATGATAGCAGTTGCTGGTGTAACTATGATTAGCGGACTGCTCATCATCATCCTTGAACGCACAACCATGATTGGTGTGCTCAAGGCATTGGGAGCCCGTAACCGCACCATACGCCATTCATTCATGTGGTTTGCCGTTTTCATCATCGGTAAGGGAATGCTCATTGGTAACATCATTGGTATTGGTCTTATAGCTCTGCAGTCAACAACTGGGTTGGTAAAACTCGATCCTACCACCTATTATGTAGAAACTGTTCCTGTAGAATATGCATGGATTGCATTCCTTGTCATCAACATTACTACACTCATCATTAGTGTGTTAGTGTTGATAGCACCAAGCTACCTCATCTCACATATTCATCCCGCAAAATCAATGAGATATGAATAACAATTCATTGAACAAATCAACAAACTTAATTTTTACGGCAAAATACTGCACAAAACATTTGGGATTGTGCAAGAAATAACGTACCTTTGCACAGAATTTTGAAATTTGTGCAATGGAATTAATACCAAGCTTCAATAAATATATAGAAGAAAGTATCATAAACAATTGGGACCACGACGCCCTTACTGATTACAAGGGAACAACCTTGCAGTATCACGACGTAGCCCGTAAAATTGAAAAACTACACATCCTTTTTGAAAACAGTGGTATTCAAAAAGGTGACAAAGTAGCGTTATGTGGAAGAAACAGTAGCAACTGGGCTGTAGCATTTATAGCAACTCTTACTTATGGTGCTGTAGTCGTACCCATACAACATGAGTTCAAGGCAGAACAGATACACAACATAGTTAACCACAGCGAATCAAAATTGCTTTTTGTTGGCGATGTAGTAGCCACACAGATTGATGCCGAGCAAATGCCACATCTTGAAGGAATAGTTTATCTTCCTGATAATTCGCTTGTAATTTCTCGCACCGAGAAACTCACTTATGCTCGTGAGCATCTCAATGAGCTATACGGCCATCGCTTCCCAAAATATTTCCGCAGAGAGCATGTACATTACTATATTGATAAACCAGATGATCTGGCAATGATAAACTACACCAGTGGAACAACTGGTTTCTCAAAGGGCGTTATGCTTAGCTACAGAAGTCTTGAAGGCAACCTTGTTGGTTTAAGAGAAGAAATTCTCAACAAGGCAAAGATAAAGCCAGGAAGCAATGTGCTCAGCATTCTGCCAATGGCACACATGTATGGCTTGATGTGCGAATTCATTCTTCAGTTCTGTAATGGTAGTCACATATTCTTCCTCACACGTTTGCCAAGTCCTACTATAATTCAGGAGGCATTCAAGGAAATAAAGCCTGCAATCATTGTGTCTGTACCACTTATCGTGGAGAAGATTGTAAGAAAGAAAATCTTCCCTATTGTACAAACCAATCGCATGCGCTTACTCATGAACATGCCAGTTATCAGCAAAAAAGTGAAAGAAAGAATTCTTGAACTGGTGAGAGAAGAATTTGGTGGAAACATGTATGAGATATTAGTAGGTGGTGCAGGCTTGAGCAAAGAGATAGAATCATTCTTCACAAGCATAAACTTCCCTATCACTGTGGGATATGGTACCACAGAAACAGGGCCTATGATTACCTATGCCGATTGGACAAACTTTGTTCCTGGCAGTTGTGGAGTGAGCATGAACAACATGGAGGTGAAGATTGCCAGCAACGACCCACAGAATGTTGCAGGAGAAATTCTCACACGTGGCGATAACCTAATGATTGGTTATTACAAGAACAATGAAGCTACACGTGCCGTAATAGATAGTGAAGGATGGTTTCATACAGGCGATCTTGCCACAATGACCGAAGACGGACATGTTATAATACGTGGACGAATAAAAAACATGCTTCTTGGCTCTAATGGACAGAATATCTATCCTGAGGAAATAGAAGATAAACTCAACTCAATGGCAATGGTCAACGAAAGTTTGATTATTCAGAAAGGCGACAAACTCATCGGACTGGTACATCCTGATCTTGAAGAAGCACAGTCAATGGGATTTACCTCTGAAGAACTGCAAGGCATCATGGAGCAAAATCGCAATGAGCTAAACCAGTTGCTGCCACCATTCTGCAAGATCTCAGCAATCAAATTGTATGACGACGAGTTCGAGAAGACACCAAAGAAGAGTATAAAAAGATATCTTTACCAGGATGCAGTTTAAATCCTGACAAATATACGAGAAAAAAAAATAGAAAACATCAGAATAGAACTATATGGAAAATATTCCAAGTTTTAATGCGTTAATCAAAAAAACTATCCTCGATAATTGGGATAAAGACGCACTAACAGATTTCAAGGGAGCAACACTACAGTATCACGATGTAGCTCGCAAAATTGAGAAACTTCACATCATGTTCGAGAACAGTGGAGTTGTTAAAGGCGATAAGATTGCTCTTGCAGGACGCAATAGTGCAAACTGGGCTGTAGCTTTCTTGGCTACACTCACCTATGGGGCTATAGCTGTACCTATTCTTCATGAATTTACTGCTGACCAAATCCACAACATCGTAAATCATAGCGAAGCAAAACTGCTTTTCGTGGGAGATGTTGTTGCTACTCAAATTGATGCAACCAAAATGCCAGGGCTTGAGGGAATAATATACATCCCTGACTATTCACTCGTGGTTTCGCGCACAGACAAACTCACCTATGCACGTGAGCACCTCAACGAGATGTTCGGACAGAAATATCCAAAGTATTTCCGCAAGCAACATGTTGACTATTATGTTGAAGAAGATCCTAACCAGTTGGCAATGATCAACTATACCAGCGGAACAACAGGTTTCTCTAAGGGAGTTATGATTCCATATCGTGCCATGTGGAGCAATGCCGATTTTGCCGAGCATGTACTGGGCGACAAGATAAAAGCTGGAGACAGCGTTATCAGCATCCTTCCAATGGCTCACATGTATGGTATGGCATTCGAATTTATCTTCGAATTCCTCAAAGGCTGCCAC
>DGRY01000167.1:0-1420 GCA_002391185.1 Prevotella sp. UBA4376 | reverse complement strand
GTAAAACCTGCAGTAATCATTGCTGTACCACTTGTTATTGAGAAGATTATCAAGAAGAAAGTATTCCCTAAGATACAAACTAACCGTATGCGTATGCTCATGCATATGCCCGTTGTATCAAAGAAGGTAAACGAAAAAATATGCGAACAGGTAACAAATGCTTTCGGTGGCAACTTCTATGAAGTAATAATTGGTGGTGCGGCTTTCAATAAAGAAGTAGAAACCTTCTTGCATAAAATAGGTTTCCGCTACACAGTTGGATATGGAGCAACCGAGTGTGCACCTATCATCTGTTATGCCGACTATAAGGAATTTGTTCCTGGCAGTTGTGGCAAGGCTGCCCTTCATATGCAGGTACGAATAAATAGCAGTGATCCAGAAAACATTCCTGGCGAAATCCTTTGTAAGGGACCAAACGTGCTTCTTGGCTATTACAAGAACGAACAAGCAACCCGTGAAGCTATTGATAGCGATGGTTGGTTCCATACAGGAGACCTTGGTCTTATGGACGCAGAGGGCAACGTGTTCATCAAGGGACGTTCAAAGACAATGCTCTTGAGTGCTAACGGACAGAACGTATATCCTGAGGAGGTTGAAGATCAGCTCAACTCTATGCCAATGGTGACAGAGAGTGTAATGATTCAGGAAGGTGACAAGTTTATCGGTCTTGTTTATCCTGATTTTGATGAAGCGAAAGCTATGGGATTCACTCGTGAAGACCTTGAAAACATCATGGAGCAAAATAGAAAAGATCTTAATGTTGTTCTTCCTGCTTATTGTCGTTTAGCAGAGATAAGAATCCATGAGGAGGAATTCGAAAAGACTCCTAAGAAGAGTATCAAACGTTTCCTTTATCAGCATTAAAATAAAGTTGTTCCACTCTCTATCTCTTCCTCTTTGTGAGTGCATATAGAGGTAGACTACTTTTGAATATCAATATTGGGCGAGGATAGCAGTGTTTAACTGCCATCTTCGCCCACACATTTTAATGACAGATGTACACATTGTCTTGTGCTTATTGCCACTACATTGCTGCATCTAATTCTACCCTCAAAAATAATGGAATAATGAATAGAATAGAAAAGGAAAAAAGAATTGTGAGGAAGATGATAGAATTGTATTGCCATCATCATCTAAAACAAGATATTATATCGGAAGAATACCAACATCTGATAGAGTATGCATACCGTCGCCTTGATCATTGCAGATTTGGTAAAAATAAGACAGCTTGTAAAAACTGCTCTGTGCATTGCTATGCTCCGAAGAAACGCGAACAGATACGCATGATAATGCGATGGGCTGGACCAAGAATGCTGTTTTATTCACCCTGGGAAGCATTTAGACACTTTTTAAAGAGATAAACTTATTTGGTTTTAGAATGAAGAGTGAGAAAATATACAAAATAAGTTACATCATCATC
>DGRY01000077.1 GCA_002391185.1 Prevotella sp. UBA4376 | reverse complement strand
GAATCTTGATAGCGTTGGCGCGCTTTTTGTCGATATCATCACCAGAGTGGCCACCAACAAGACCCTTTATAGATGCTTCCATGAAGAAATAACCAGCTGGTGCTGCTTCACGCTTGAAATTGAATGTTGCAACGGTAGAACGTCCACCTGCACATGATACGAAAATCTGACCTTCGTCCTCAGAGTCGAGGTTGATGAGATAGTTTCCTGTCATGAAACCTGCCTTCATGCCACTTGCACCAGTGAGCTGAGTTTCTTCGTCACGTGTGAACACACACTCAATAGGACCATGTTCGATATCGTTGCTCACAAGTACTGCAAGCTCAATAGCACAACCAATACCGTCGTCAGCACCAAGAGTTGTACCCTTTGCACGTAACCATTCACCGTCAACATAGGTCTGGATAGCATCCTTGTCGAAGTCAAACTCAACGTCAACGAGCTTGTCACATACCATATCCATGTGGCTCTGCAGAATAACTGTGTGGCGGTTTTCCATGCCTTTAGTAGCAGGCTTGCGGATGATGACGTTGCCTGTTTCGTCAACCTGAGTATCTAAACCGTGGCTTTCGCCAAAGTTACGGAGGTATTCAATCATTTTCTCTTCGCGCTTTGATGGGCGAGGAATCTTGTTAATTTCAGCAAACTGCTCGAACACGCAAGCAGGTTTTAATTCTACGTTACTCATAGTGTATAATTTTTATTGATATATTTCAAAAAAAACGAAATTTTTTTGGATATTCGCTCCTTTAACATTACCTTTGTCCATGAATAATGCCTTTCGGGGCACTGCAAAAGTAATAAAAATGCTGAAATTAATTCTTTTAAGCGTGTTAATAATTGCTATATGTATAGCATTACTGAGTGTGAAAGTTATTTTTCGTAAGAATGGTAAGTTTGAATCTCAGCATATACACGATAGCGCAGCAATGCGCAAGATGGGCATCCATTGTGTTGTTGATCAAGACAAGGAAATGCGCCGAAAAGGAAGTATGAAATAATAGTATTGAGGAGAGATACTAATTTCGGATATTAAAAAATATAATAAAAATACAATGAAGAAAAACATTTTCCGCAGCGTTGCTATTGCTGCAACAGCTACTTTGATGCTGGCCTCATGCGACCAGTCAACTCCTAAGATGGATGCAAAGGCAGAAACTCCTGCTACTCCTTCTGACCTTAAAATTGCTTATGTAGAGGTTGACAGTATTATGTCACAGTATAAGTTCTGCAAGGACTATTCTTTGATTTTGCAGAAGAAGGGTCAGAACATTCAGAACACACTCGCACAGAAGAACCAGGCTTTGCAGGCAGCAGCTGCAAACTTCCAGCAGAAGCTTCAGCAGAATGCTTACACTCAGGAGCAGGCTCAGGCTATTCAGGCTGGTTTGCAGAAGCAGAATAACGATTTGCAGGCTTTGAACCAGCGTTTGAGCGCAGAGTTCCAGACAGAAACTGACAAATATAATGCAGCTCTTCGTGACAGCATTCAGCACTTCTTGAAGGTATATAATAAGGATAAGAAGTATAGCATGATTCTCAGCAAGGCTGGTGACAATCTTCTTTATGCTGACAAGGCTCTTGATATCACTAACGAGGTTATTGCTGGTTTGAACAAGGCTTACAAGCCAGCTCCAGCAAAAAAGGAAGCTGATAAGAAATAAGAGAATATGACAAGGGAGGAAAGATATTCATATATCTTGAACTATTTTAGGGAGACGCTACCAAATGTTGCTACTGAGTTACATTTTGGTAGCGCCTTCCAGTTATTGGTGGCTACATTGCTATCGGCACAATGCACTGACAAGCGCATCAATGAGGTTACTCCAGAACTGTTTCGCCATTATCCTGATGCCAGGACGATGGCAACAGCCACTGTTGAAGATATATTAGAATATGTGAAATCGGTGAGCTATCCCAATGCCAAGTCGAAGCACTTGCTTGAGATGTCGCAGAAGCTGGTGACTGATTATGATGGAGTTGTGCCTTCAACAACTGAAGAGCTAACAACATTGCCTGGAGTAGGGCGTAAAACGGCTAATGTGGTGCAGTCGGTGTGGTTTGGTAAGCCAACATTAGCGGTTGATACTCATGTGTTTCGTGTTAGTCACAGATTAGGTTTGGTGCCTCACACAGCCAACACACCTTCAAAGGTAGAGGATTATCTAATGAAAAACATTCCAGTTGAAGATGTTGCTAAGGCTCATCATTGGCTGCTTTTGCATGGAAGATATGTATGCAAGAGCGCAAAGCCAGAATGTGGGAAATGCGCCCTTGCCGATATCTGTCCGAAGATAATGAAAAACTCAAAGTTAGAGCGTTGAGAGAAATTCCTCTGCTCGCTTCAAGTCATCTGGGGTGTCGATGCCTACTGTTTCTACATCGGTGAGTCCCACTTTAATCTTAAATCCATTTTGCAACCATCTTAGTTGTTCAAGACTTTCGGCAATCTCGAGTGATGATTGTGGAAGTTGTGTAATCTGTCGTAGAACATCTCTTCTATAGGCATAGATGCCAAGGTGCTTTAGGAAAGGGTAGTGCTGCAGCCATTCTGCTTGTTCCTTACCGCGTACAAAGGGGATGATAGAGCGGCTGAAATACATAGCGAAACTGTTGTTGTCGATAACAATCTTTGGACTGTTGGGGTTGGCAACGGCATCCATATCGGTGAATGGTTTGCCAAGAGTAGCGATTTGTGTTTTCTCGTCGTCGAAGCAGCGACAAACAGTTTCTATCTGACTTTTTTGAATGAAAGGTTCATCGCCTTGTATGTTTACAATAACATCATAATCACCGCCAATCTTTTCGATAGCTTCTTCAATGCGGTCGGTGCCACTCTTGTGGTCGGTGCGTGTCATTACAACCTTACCGCCAAAATTCTTCACGCAATCAAATATGCGCTCATCGTCGGTAGCTACGCAGGCATCGTCGAGAACAGATGCCACTTGTTCGTAAACGCGCTGTATCACTGGCTTCCCTCCAAGTAGAGCTAATGGCTTGCCGGGGAAACGTGTTGACGCATAACGAGCAGGAATCAATCCTATAAATTTCATATCTATGTGTTTTGTTTATCTGGCTGCAAAAATAATAAAATTTACTAACTTATTTGGCAGTTATTCATTATTTTCTTAATTTTGGGGTTGATTGCATAAACATTGAAAAGAATGCGTAAAATCCGAATATTAATTATATCTGCTGTTGTTGCCATGATTCCACAGATGATGGTAGCACAGAAAATATCACTTGGTTCGTGTACCACTCACGATAATGGTTTGTATAAAGGTGAGATGGTTGGTGGTAAACCCAATGGGAAGGGTAATACCGTGTTTAAGAATGGCGATACCTATGAGGGACAATACTCAAAGGGTAAGCGTGAAGGCTTTGGCGTGTATAGCTTCTCGGATGGTGAGAAATACGAAGGTCAGTGGTTTCAGGATCAGCAGCATGGTCAGGGAACTTATTATTTCAAGAACAACAATAAGTATGTAGGTTTGTGGTTCCGTGATTATCAGCATGGAAAGGGCACGATGTATTATTACAATGGCGACCGATATACTGGCAACTGGTATAAGGACAAACGCCATGGTAAGGGGAAATATACATACGCTTCGGGTGCTTTTTATGATGGTAACTGGGAAGACGACAAGAAGAGCGGTAAGGGTTTGTTTGACTGGGGCGACGGCACCACCTATAATGGTATGTGGGCAAACAACCAGCGCTCGGGCAAGGGAACTAATCATTATGCCGATGGCGATGTGTATATAGGTGATTGGCTCGACGATATACAGAATGGTAAGGGTATATACAAGTTTGCCAATGGCGATGTGTATGAAGGCGACTATCTTCAAGGCGAACGCACTGGTGAGGGTATATTCAAATATGCCAATGGTGATAAATACACAGGTCATTTCAACGAGGGCGCTATGGATGGTCAGGGTACCTTTGTGTGGAAGAATGGCGATATCTATGTAGGTACATGGAAGGATAATCTTCAGAGCGGTCATGGTAAGCTCACTAAACGCAATGGCGATATCTATGATGGAAACTTCAAGGACGGAAAGGTTGAAGGTCAGGTGATAATTCACTTTGCTGATGGTAGTCGTTTCAAGGGTGAATATCACAATGGTCAGCCACATGGTGCTGTTATCGAGGAAAGCAAGGATGGCAAGCGCTTTGAGGGAACCTATGAGGAAGGTTTGAGAAACGGTAAGTTTGTTGAGAAAGACCGTAACGGACAGGTGCTGAAGACTGGATATTACGAAAGTGGCAAACGCTTTGAAGACTAATAAAATGGTATTATGATAGTTGACGAACTTAAGAATTTGAAAAGTTATGTGGCTTTGAATCCACTCTTTAAGGATGTGGTTGATTTCCTTGAAAGCAACAATATAGAAGCCTTTGAGACTGGTAAACATGAGATTAAAGGTAGTGATCTCTTTGTGAATATAGAGCAGGTTAAGGGCAAGAACTTGGATGAGGCTGTGCTTGAATATCACAGACGAATGGTTGATATTCAGATTCCTTTTGATGCTGAAGAAACTTATGGATATAGTCCTGTTTCTGTATTGCCCGAGGTGGAGTTCAACGTGGAGAGCGATATTGCAAAGACTCCTGGTGTGAAGTGCCAAACCTTTGTAACGGTGAAACCAGGACAGTTTGTTGTTTTCTTCCCTCAGGATGGTCATGCACCTTGTATTGCCGAAAAAGATTTCCGCAAGGCAATATTCAAGGTTAAGGCATAGGCTTAAAATTAAAGCTTCTTGATAAACACAAAAATAATCTTAATATGACAAAGAAAAATTCGGGTAAGGCAGTAGCTAAGTCTGTTGAACCAAAACATATTGGTATTGTAAAGAATGATGGGTATCTTGCTCCCTACGAGGATGCTATAAAGGGGCGTCATGACCATGTACTGTGGAAACTCTCTCAACTTACTGCCAATGGCAAGAAAAAGCTTGCCGATTTTGCCAGTGGTTATGATTACTATGGTTTGCACAAAACCAGCCGAGGATGGGTGTTCAGAGAGTGGGCGCCCAATGCCACTGATATTTATCTTGTTGGCGACTTCAACGACTGGCAGGAAACAGAAAAATTTCGTTGCAAGAGAGTTGAAGGCACAGGCAACTGGGAACTGAAGATGTCGGCAAAGGCAATAAGGCATGGCGACCATTACAAGATGCACGTGAAATGGAATGGGGGAGAAGGTGAGCGCATTCCTGCATGGACCAACAGGGTGGTGCAGGATGAGAATACTGCTATTTTCTCGGCTCAGGTGTGGGCTCCTGAGGAGCAATATGTGTGGAAGAAGAAAACTTTCCGCCCAGACACCAATCCGTTGCTCATCTACGAGTGTCACATTGGAATGGGACAGGATGCCGAGAAGGTGGGCACC
>DGRY01000037.1 GCA_002391185.1 Prevotella sp. UBA4376 | reverse complement strand
TAACCACGAGGTGAATGACGAGGCTCTGCGTGAGCAGATGAACAAGGAATTGTATCAGCCCGCCTACGACATCACCAAGCAGGCTCTGCCCAAGCAGGACCGTGCTGATGCCTTCGAGAAGATTCTCGCTGATTTCAAAGAGAAGTTCTTTGCTGAGCATACAGAAATCACAGAGACTTCTGAGATTTCCAAGGATGAATACGAGGCCATGATGGACCGTTACTACCATGATGTAGAACGCGATGCTATGCGTCGTTGCATCCTGGATGAGGGCATTCGTCTGGATGGTCGTAAGACCGACGAGATTCGTCCTATCTGGTGTGAGGTTTCACCACTGCCCATGCCTCACGGAAGCAGTATCTTTACACGTGGTGAGACACAGTCACTGACTACTGTCACCCTCGGTACTAAACTGGATGAGAAACTGGTGGACGATGTACTCGACAAGAGCTATCAGCGTTTCCTGTTGCACTATAACTTCCCTCCATTCTGTACTGGTGAGGCCAAGGCTCAGCGTGGTGTAGGCCGCCGTGAGATTGGTCATGGTCACTTGGCATGGCGTGGACTGAAAGACATGATTCCTGCCGACTTCCCCTACACCGTTCGTGTAGTCAGCCAGATTATGGAGTCTAACGGTTCGTCTTCTATGGCTACCGTATGTGCTGGTACGCTGGCTCTGATGGATGCTGGTGTTCCTATGAAGAAGCCCGTCAGCGGTATTGCTATGGGTCTTATCAAGAATCCCGGTGAGGAGAAGTACGCCGTATTGAGTGATATCCTTGGCGACGAGGACCACTTGGGCGATATGGACTTCAAGACTACTGGTACTAAGGACGGTCTTACCGCTACACAGATGGATATCAAGTGCGATGGTCTGTCATACGAAATTCTTGAGAAGGCTCTTATGCAGGCTAAGGCTGGTCGTGAGCACATCATGAACGAGATGATGAAGACAATGGATCATCCACGTGAGGAGATGAAACCACAGGTTCCACGTATCATTGCTATTGACATTCCTAAGGAATTCATTGGCGCAGTTATCGGTCCTGGTGGTAAGATTATCCAGCAGATGCAAGAAGAGACAGGTGCTACTATCACTATCGAAGAAACAGATGGTAAGGGCCATGTTCAAATCTCTGCTCCTAACAAGGATTCTATTGATGCTGCTCTTGGTAAGATCAAGGCTATCGTTGCTGTTCCTGAGGTTGGTGAAACCTACGAGGGTACAGTAAAGAGCGTTATGCCTTATGGTTGCTTTGTAGAGATTCTCCCAGGTAAGGAAGGTCTGCTTCACATCTCAGAGATAGCATGGAAGCGTCTTGAAACAGTTGAAGAGGCTGGTCTTAAGGAAGGTGACAAGATAAGTGTTAAACTCCTTGAAATCGATCCTAAGACAGGTAAATACAAGCTTTCTCACCGTGTATTGCTTGAAAAGCCAGAAGGCTATGTTGAGCGTGAGCGTCGTCCACGTCGTGAGGGCAATCGTGGCCCACGTCGTGAAGGTGGTCGTCGTTTTGAGCACCGTGATGAGGCTGCTTCACAGGAAAACACAGAGAGTGCCGAATAATCGCACCTCTATAATATAAAAAAATCCCTGCAATTTCGATTGCAGGGATTTTTCATTTCATAGAAAAGGCATGTTATAGGACTACTTTTCTTGTTTCCACATATCCTTTGCATATGTCCATTTAAACTTGTCGTACAGTTTTGTGAGTTTTTTCTCACGTTCTCTGAACGAGTTAAAATCTTTCTTGCTGTTATCACTCCATGCAGTCTCGCACATAGCTGCCATGCGTGGAAGAAGTTGATATTCTGCAAGTTGACTGCAGGTAATATATTCTGTCCATAGATTAGCCTGAACGCCAATAATATGTTTCTTCATTTCTACAGAAGCGTCATCGGGGACAGGATTGTAACTATATACTTTTTCTATTGGGATATAGCCACCAATTAAGCGTATAGACTGATCCTTGTTCTGATAATGATCAAAGTAGTGATAAGGAGTAGGTGTCATTACGGCATTAAGACCGCGTGCAGCAGCTTGTTCTCCACCTTCTGTACCGCGCCAACTCATTATCGTTGTACCAGGATCAACATCACCTTCTAACAGTTCGTCCCAGCCAATGACAGTACGTCCTTTGCTTGCAAGATACTTGCTGATGCGATTCATGAAGTAACACTGTAGTTGTGCCTCTTTACTAAAACCATTGCGTCCCTGAAGGTTCTGTTCTTCTATTCTCTTCTGACAGCGTGGACATTTCTTCCATTCGGTTCTTGGAGCCTCGTCGCCACCAATGTGAATAACCTTTGATGGGAATATATCTAAGATTTCGTCAAGAATATCTTGTAAAAAACTGAATGTTTCTTCTTTTCCTGCGCAAAGTATTTCGTCAAAGACACCCCATTCTTCTGCTACAGTATATGGACCTCCTGTGCAACCAAATTCAGGATATGCTGCAAGAGCAGCACGCATATGGCCAGGCATGTCTATTTCTGGAATTACAGTGATATAACGGTCGGCTGCATATTTTACTATTTCTCGTAGTTCTTCTTGAGTGTAAAAGAATGGACCATAGGGTGTTTCATCGTAAACAGGAGAATTATGTCCAACAACTGTCTGTGCTCTTTTAGAACCAATTTCAGTTAGTTTTGGATATTTCTTTATTTCAATGCGCCAACCTTGATCTTCTGTGAGGTGGAAATGGAATGTATTAAGATTGTGCAGGGCTAGCAAATCAATATATTCCTTTACGAAAGCTACAGGGAAAAAGTGTCGTGCAACATCAAGCATTCCACCGCGATAACCAAAACGTGGTTGGTCATTGATAACACCAGCAGGCATACTGATAGATGTCATTGCATGATGAGCATGTTTTCCACAGTGCTTGTTTACTGGTAGGGATTTGCGTAATGTCTGAATGCCATAGAAAACACCAGCTGGCGTTTTTCCTTCTATAACTACTTTCTTTGCGTCAACCTTAATGCAGTATCCTTCGTTGGCAGAAATCTTCTTAGAAAGCCTTAAAACGATACTGTTGCTTCCTTTTGTAGCTGCATCGGCAACCTGAAGACCTGTTGTCTGCTTGATGTAGTCTTTCAGGAATTTAGCATTGCGCTGCATTGCCTCATTGCCTTCAGCAATAATGCTTGTTTGATTGTTTAATACAAAAGGTTTACTGTTATTTAATGTGATGTTTTGTGGAAGAGGCACAACGTTGTAGTTTGCCTCTTGGGCAGTAGCTGCAAGAGTAGCTACTGCCATCAAGATGGTCAAAAAAGTCTTTTTCATGTTGGTTTTGTTATGGGGTGTTTATTAGATAATCGATGTTTTCTTTGTCCATTCCAGAATCTCAGGGATGTATCCGAATGCCATACCGGTAACAGTGTCAGCACAGCCATAGTATATGGCTACGCGGCCAGTCTCTGGATCATGAAGTTCTGCACAAGGGAAGCATACATTTGGTACATCGCCCGTAAGTTCATATTGTGTCTGTGGAGAGATGAGATATGGACCAGAGCGGTAGATAGGTTTCCAAGGTTGCTCAAGATCAAGCAGGGCAGAACCGAAGCTATAAACATAACCGTTGCAGCTACGAAGAACACCATGATAGAATAGCAGCCAACCTTCACTTGTTTCAATAGGGATAGGACCAGCGCCAATCTTCATGCACTGCCAAGCGCTCTCTTCGAATGCTGCAGGAGCCATCACGTGACGATGGTGTCCCCAGAAGTCCATATCAGGACTTTCGCTATAGAAGATGTCGCCAAATGGAGTGTGACCGGTATCTGATGGACGAGAGAGCATGGCAAAATTGCCATTTATCTTACGTGGGAACAACACACCGTTTCTGTTGTATGGTAGGAACGCATTCTCCAACTGATGGAATGTCTCAAAGTCCTTGGTCCATGCAATACCAATGGTAGGACCATGATAACCATTGCACCAGGTTACATACCAACGATCCTCAATCCATGTCACACGTGGGTCGTAACCATATACCCATTTGCCCACTTCTTCGTTGTCACACTGGAAACGCAATGGTTCTTCGTTGATATTCCATTTTATACCATCTTTAGAAAAACCAACGTGAAGCACCATTCTGCGGTTAGTGTCGTCGCAACGGAAAACACCTGCATAGCCGTCCTTGAAAGGTACTACAGCAGAGTTGAAAATACTGTTGCTTGTAGGCAGTAGGTCGCGAGGTATAATAGGGTTCTTAGAATAACGCCACATTACGTTCTTGCAATCTGCAGGACGATCTTCCCAAGGCATATTAGGAAGTGGCTGGCCTTTAATAATCAGTTTGCTCATTATTTTCTCTGTTTTTTGTTTATTTGGATATCGTAGTCAAAAAGAGTTATGGGCGCGCATTCTTGGCAACACCGAATTTTGAAGGCTTATTACCCATTGTGAACTCTAATGTTCCGCCACGCATAATATCGTTGTAATAAATGTATGACTTCTTGTAGTCTTTACCATTCAGCTTAACGCTCTGGATATAGATGTTCTCCTTGCTGTTGTTTTTGGCAACAATGCGGAATGTCTTGCCATTCCCAACTTTAATTTCAGCTTCGTTGAAGAGAGGTGAACCGAAAACATATTTTCCACCAGCAGGTTCAACCTGATAGAGACCCATGGTAGAGATAACATACCATGCAGACATCTGACCAACATCCTCATTACCGCTCAAACCGTCAGGTTCGTTGGTGTACATCTCGTTGTAGATTCTACGTAGCAGCTTTGCTGCTTTCCAAGGCTGACCAGCATATGCATACATATATACAGTGTGATGACTTGGTTCGTTGCCGTGTGCATAGTCACCTATAAGTCCAGCAATATCTGGTGCAGAGTCTTCACCATGATCTCCGCTTACAATAAAGAGAGAGTCAAGTTTGCTGATGAACTTCTGTTCGCTACCGAAACATTTTATCAAACCATGAACATCCTGAGGAACCATGAAGGTGTATTGCCATGCGTCACCCTCGGTGAAATCGCTCTTTTCGTGAATGTTTTTAAATGGGTCAAAAGGAGTGCGCCAATTACCCTTGCTGTCCTTACCGCGGATAAAGCCAGTCTGCTTGTCGAAGAGACGTTTGTATGCCTGACCGAGACTCAGGTACTTTTTATAGTTCTTCTTATCACCAATGTTCTGTGCAACCTTGGCAACCGAGTAGTCGGCAACAGCAAATTCTAATGTCTTTGATGCGCTCTCTGTTGTTTCTTCATCAAAGGCAACATATCCATTTTTGTTCATGCTTTCCTGGCCACGTCCCTTATCAAGAGTAGTTGCAATCATTGCAGCAAAAGCTTCTTTCTTGTTTGGTACAAAGCCTTTCAGAACAAGGTCTGCCAATACAGGGATACCGGCATTTCCTGGCATACAGTCTGTTTCATTACCCATGAGATGCCATACAGGCAGGCGTCCTTGTTGCTTCTGAATGTTGATGAGAGTCTTGGCAAAGTCTGCTTGTCTCTCTGGCTGGATAATAGTCATCAATGGGTGAGCAGCTCTATAGGTATCCCACAGAGAGAATGTTGTATAGTTGGTAAAATCGCCATTGTAAACCTTACCGTCAGCACCACGATACTGACCATTAACATCGCAGAACACAGATGGAGCAATCATGGTGTGATAGAGTGCTGTATAGAAAATTGTCTTTGCATTCTCATCATCTGTGGTGATGTTTATCTTGCCCAGTTCTTTCTGCCAGTCTTGCTTTGCAGCCTCAGTAACAGCATTGAAGTTCCAGCCTGGAATCTCCTTGATAAGGTTTTCCTTGGCGTTGTTCTCACTTACTGCTGACAGACCTGTTTTGATGATCAGAGGGGTACCGTCATTCTCGTATTCGAAATAAGCAATACTATTATTGCCTTCAACGAGAGTTACAGGTTTGTTGAATTCAGCATAGAAATAGTCATACTGCTCTTTAGCCCAACCTGTTGACATTCTGTATCCTTGAATGGCAGTCTTGCTAATCTGTGTGTATTTGCAACTTGACATCTTGTCCCAGCCAATACCTTGTTCCAAGTTAAGTGCAAAAAGTCCTTTGCTTGCATTAGCTCCAAGAGTGTAGCGCTGCATTCCTGCGCGCAAAGTAGCTGTAAGCTCTACAAAAACATTTGGATCTTTCAGTTTCACAGCATAATAGCCAGGTGTAACGGTTTCTGCATCATGACTGAAGCGCACCTTCTCCTGTCCCACCTTTTTTACAGGCAGGAAAGCAAAATCGCCCAGATCACCGATACCTGTACCACTAAGATGCTGATGACCAAAGCCAATGAGCAATGAGTCGCTGTAATGGTAGCCTGAACACCAGTCCCAACCTTGTGTTGTCTGTGTAGGACCAAGCTGTACATAACCGTATGGCACGTTTGCACCAACAAATACATGCCCGTGACCACCAGAGCCGATCATTGGGTTCACATAATTAGTAACTTCTTTTTTCTCTGCAGCATTTGCCATTACTCCAATACCAGTAACACATGCTGCTGCTAATAGTAATGAAATTTTTTTTAAGTTCATGGAAGTTGGATTGTTGATAATGTCTGCAAATATACTAAAAAAGAAGAAAACTAAACGTTTTAGGTATTAAAATTTGGCACATATTAATAATTTCTTTAATTTTATCGCTCCAAAACTATCATTACGAAAAAATCTATTATGCGTAAGTCACTCTTACTCTTTTCATTTATGTTGCTTGGTGTGTCTTTACATGCTAAGCAGAAAATTGATTATGTTGATCCTTTTATCGGTACAACAAATTTTAGTGTTTGTAATCCTGGAGCCGTTCTTCCTCATGGTATGATGTCGGTTGTGCCTTTTAATGTTATGGGCTCAGACCTCAATGCTCAAGATAAGGATTCTCGTTGGTGGTCAGCTCCTTATGAGTACAATAATAAGTTTATTACGGGTTTCGCACACGTAACTCTTAGTGGAGTGGGATGTCCAGAGTTGGGGACATTACTCACCATGCCAACTTCGGGTAAGCTTGATGTTGACTATCATAATTACGGCTCAGAATACTCAGGCGAGAAGGCTTATCCTGGTTATTATGCTGTCGATTTAAAGAAATATGGCATACATTGTGAGGTAAGTTCTACATTACGTTCTTCTATTGAGCGCTTCACCTTTCCTAAGGGCGAAGGACATATTCTTCTTAATGTTGGCGACGGTTTGACTAATGAGGTAGGAGGTGCTGTTAAGCGTGTCAGCGATACAGAAATAGAGGGGTATCGTCTTTTAGGCACGTTCTGCTACAATCCTCAGGCTGTATTTCCAATGTATTTTGTGTTGCGAGTAAATAAGAAACCTTTGTCTTCTGGATATTGGAAGAAGCAGCCTAAGATGACAGGAGCTCAGGCTCAATGGGATTCTGATAATGGGCGTTATAAACTCTACACCACATATGGTAAAGAACTTGCCGGAAACGAGATAGGATATTTCTTCAACTATAATTGTGAAGAAGGTGAGCAGATTGAGGTTCAGATGGGTGTTTCATTTGTTTCTATAGCTAATGCTCGTGAAAATCTCGATAAAGAACAGCAAGGATTTGCTTTTGATAAAGTGTGCAAGGATGCTTCTTTATCATGGGAGCGAACGTTGTCAACTATTGATGTTGAGGGTGGTACCGAAGCACAGAAGCGTGTTTTCTATACGGCACTTTATCACAGTCAGATTCATCCAAATATAGTGCAGGATGTAGATGGTGAATATCCTATGATGGAGCGTTATGATATTGGCACGACTTCATCAGACCGTTATACAGTATTCTCTCTTTGGGACACCTATCGTAATGTTCATCAGTTAGAGACATTACTTTATCCTGAGCGTCAGCTTGATATGGTTCGCTCTATTATTGACATGTCAAAAGAGTGGGGGTGGATGCCTCGTTGGGAACTTTTTGGTCGTGAAACATGGACAATGGAGGGTGATCCAGCCATAGCTGTTGTTGCTGATACCTATCTCAAGGGACTGCGTGATTATGATATTCAAGCTGCTTATACGGCTTTTTTGAAGAGTGCTACCACTAAGGGAGCAGACAATAAAATGCGTCCAGATATTGATCCTTATATTGCCAAAGGCTATGTACCATTAGGGTATTTTGCTCAGGATTTCTCTGGTGACAATAGTGTTTCTCATGCTTTGGAGTATTATATTGCTGATTATGCTCTTGGTAATCTTGCAACAGCATTGGGGCATAAGGCAGAAGCTAAACGTTTCTATAAGCAGAGTCTTGGTTACAAGCATTATTATAGCAAGGAAAGTGGTACTTTCCGTCCTATAACTACAGATGGCAAGTTCCTTTCACCTTTTAATCCTGATGATGGTGCTGATTTTAGTAATGCTCCTGGTTTTCATGAAGGCTCAGCTTGGAACTACACCTTTTATGTGCCTCATGATGTTCTTGGTTTAGCTAAACTTATGGGTGGAAAGCAGAAGTTTATAAACAAGCTTCAGATGGTTTTTGATAAGAACCTCTATGATCCTGCCAACGAGCCAGATATTGCTTATCCTTATCTTTTCAGCTATTTCAAGGGCGAAGAATGGCGTACACAGAAAGAGGTTACCCGTTTGCTGAATAAATACTACACAGATAAACCATCTGGTATTCCTGGTAACGATGATACAGGAACGATGTCTGCATGGGCAGTGTTCTCTATGATGGGTATCTATCCTGATTGTCCAGGCAGTCCTTATTACACTGTAACATCACCTGTGTTTGACAAGGTAACTCTCCATCTTGATAGCCGTTATTATCCTGATGGTGATATTACAATCACAGCTGATCGTTCAAATGCAACTGGTAAGTATATTAAATCAGTTAGCTTAGGTGGAAAGAAACTAAATAGTTTCAGAATTAGTCATAAGGAACTAATCAAAAACCGCTCATTGCTCCTAAAGTTCTAAAAAAAAGGCTGCTCAATTGAGCAGCCTTTTTTTTAGTTAGGAGTTTTTTTAAGTTAGGAGTTAGGAATTAGTAGTTAGGAGTTATAACTTGAATTTACGAATAATTTTCGATAATTTGCGTTTTATATTTTTCCAACTCCACCCAGCTTCCCTTTCATAAGGAGAGGAGAATAACTCCTAACTTCTAATTCCTAACTCCTAACTAATTTCAACTCCTAATTCCTAACTTCTAACTTCCCTGTAAGTTTGATATCTTCTGACGATGCTCCAACCATAACCTTGAACTCTCCTGGCTCAACCACTCGTTGCATCTCTCTGTTCACAATGCTCAGGTCTTCGCTGTTCAACTCAAAGTTTATGTGCTTTGTCTCGCCTTTTTTTATCATTACTCGAGCGAAGTGCTTTAGCTGTTTCATAGGCTGAGAGGTTGATGCAACCTCGTCATGCAAATAGAGTTGTGCTACTTCTTCTCCGTCACATTTTCCTGTGTTTGTTACATCAAAGCTCACTTCAAAGTTTTCTTTGCCTTTCTGTGAAATTTTTAGGTTGCTATATTTAAATGTTGTATAGCTAAGACCATAGCCAAAGGCATAGAGTGGCTTACCACTCATTTCTACATAGTTGTGAGGGATAGGTGCTTTCTTGTTGTAATAAACAGGTATCTGACCAATATTCTCAGGTACGGAAATTGGTAAACGACCAGCAGGGTTGTAGTCGCCAAAGATTACATCTGCAATAGCCTGTCCGCCTTGCTGGCCAGGATAGTAGGCAGTGAGGAGGGCATCGGCATTATTGTGAGCCCATGTCTTGATAAGTGGACGTCCTTCTATATACACAACTACCATTGGCTTGCCTGTTGCTTTGAGGGCTTCAAGAAGTTCCTGCTGACGTCCTAACAGTCCAAGTGTGGCACGGTCGTAGCCTTCTCCGCAGTCCATGTCGCTAACGCTTTTAGAATCACTCACAGCGGCACCTGTTTCCTTGTAGCTGGTCTTGAAGTCACGGGCAGAACTTCCGCCAACAGCAACGATCACAACATCGGCACGCTTGGCTGCTTCTACTGCTGCAGGAATATTTGTATTGTCCATGTCGCGCACAGCACAGCCCTTAACATATTCAATGTTCTCTGCTTCCACCTTTGTACGAACTCCATCAAGGATGGTCTTTATGTTGCTGTCTTCCTGTGGGGCAGTATAGTCGCCGAGCATGTTATAGCGATTGTCGGCATTTGGACCTATAACTGCCACCTTAATGTCTTTTCTCAAAGGAAGAATATTGTTTTTGTTTTCCAATAGAGTAACAGATGCCTGAGCCACCTTACGTGCAAGTTCAATACTTTCGGCTGTACGCACGTTTTTGGCAGCCTTCTTTGGGTCAACGTATGGGTTTTCAAACAGTCCCATTTCGAATTTCTGTTGCAGAATATGTGCGCATGCAGTGTCAACATAGGCTTCGCTCACCATTCCTTTTTTTACAGCATCAATAATGAAACTGTATGCTTTTGCACCTAAGTCGGCATCAACACCGCTCTTTAAAGCTAATACGGCTGCTTCCTGATCGGTGTTAGTAACATGATGAGTCTCCCATATACCGTCAATACTATAAAGGTCTGATACTGTAAATCCTTTGAAGTTCCAATCGTTTCTCAGCACTTTTTTCAGATAATAGTCATCTGCGGTAGAAGGTATTCCGTCAAGAGAGTTGTATGATGTCATAACCGACAGAGCACCTGCTTCTATAGCTTTTTTGAATGGGTAGAGAAACTGTTCGTGAATCTCGCGCTTGCCTAAGAATGTAGGAGCACCGTTCTGGCCGCCTTCTGTTGTACCATAACCGATAAAGTGTTTCAATGTAGCAATAGTAGAGTAGGGGCTTTTAAGATTGCCACCGCCAAGTCCTTTAACTTCAGCAGATGCAAGAATCGCAGTTAGAACAGGGTCCTCACCCATGCTTTCTTCTACACGGCTCCAACGAGGTTCTCTGCTAAGGTCAATCACAGGACCATAGCTGATATGTGCACCTTGCAGGCGCACTTCCTTTCCTATAACCTTTCCTACCAGTTCAAGAAGGTCTGGACTCCAGGTAGCAGCCATGCCAAAGCCAGTAGGGAATACTGTTGTACCTATTGCCATGTGTCCATGTGGAGCCTCTTCGGCAAGGAACAAAGGAATACCCAGTCGGGTGTTCTCCTTCACGTATTTTTGTAATGCATTACCTGCTTTAGCTGCAAGCTCAGGGTCAAGACCTGTTTCAAGAGTTTTCTGTGTCCAAGGGTCTGCACGATATGTACCCCATAGCATACCAATGTTTCCCTCCTTTATGTCCTTTATGAACGAAGCTGAAGGTTTTATGTTTTTCCCGTCTTTAGTCCAGTAGTTCCATGCTAATGTGCATCGCAACTGTCCAACCTTCTCTTCGAGGGTCATTCGGCTAAGCAGATCAGCAACGCGTTCCTTTATTGGCAGGTTAGGATTCTGATATGCATATTTAACGATTTCTTTTTTAGCTGTTGCAGTTGTCAATACACAGGCAACAGCAATAGTTGATAATAATTTCTTCATGCTGATTTAGGTACTTATTTATTCAGTCGCAAAATTAATAAAAATGTTCCAATAACACGTTTTGTTTTTACTTTTTGTTTTCCAAATATGTTTTACTGAAGTTTCGTAAGTGAATGTACTCTGTATTTTTCTCTTAACTGAATTTTCGCAAGTGAATATTAATTCTATAATACTATAATTATATTATCAAGAATTGCAGGAATTAGAGAATTTTTAGGCTGACGCCTTTGTTCAAGTTGCAAAATGAGATTCGAATTTATAAGAATTTATGGATTGAAATGTAGTAATCTGTGTTATAATTCTTAATAATTCAGTCAAATTTATAACTCAAGGGCATATGCCTAAATTCTCTAATTCCTGTAATTCTTGATAAAAAAAAAGCGAAACTTTAGTGTTTTATAATTCCTCTATATTGCCTCTATAATCCGTCTATATCGTTGAATATAAAAAACTCCGAGGAAAAATCCCCGGAGTTTTTATTATTAACAAGTAGTTTTTACTACTTTTATTAGTTTTCTTTGTCCCACCATACTCGTGTAGAGAATGTGTCACCACCCTGACGAGCTACTGCAGCATCATAGTTGGTTTTGTTAACCTGTGATTCTGTACTTGGATAACGGAAGCGGCGTGGAATAGAACCGTCTGTAGCACATGAACCATCAAGCGCAGCCATTGGGGCAGATTCCAGTACAGGATAGCCTGAACGACGCCAGTTAGCAAATACCTCGTGTGGATCACCGAAAGTATTGATGTAATACTGGGTGTTAATCTGCTCTAAAGCCTTTGTTTCGTTATAAGGATTAGCTGCGAGGTATGCATTTGCTGCAGCTGTTGCACCTTCTGGGAATGCAACCTTTGTTGCCCCAGCTGCATTTGGGAATTGTTCGAACTGTGCGAATGCAGCCTTAACACCATCCTCATAATAAGTCTTGGCATTGCCGTTTATAAATCCTCTTAATGCAGCCTCTGCCATCAGCAGTTTAGTCTGAGCATAGGTAACAATAAAAGTAGGAGCTTTCTGGTCTGCATAGGTGTAGCGGTTTACTGTTGAATAATGGTTGTAATAAACCTCATAGTTATAGATGGTATCTTTTTTTCCATCTTCCTTTACATAGATGTAGAAGATATTTGCATCATTCTTTGCCATCCAAGGGTCAACAGCGCTTACGGTATATTTGCTGGTTGGTGAAGAGCTATAACCACCTACAGGCATACCATTTTGTGCGTCCATAGCCATATTTCCGTAGTCACCATAAACATCTTTATAAGCAGAGTTGTTCTCACTCCAACCACCAGTCTGCTGAATATCAGTTACCTGGTCGCTTCTTTCAGGAACACCATTGCTACCATATCTTGTACCGCAAATAGTACCAATAGCAGAAAGACGTGGGTCGTTGGTATTCTTAAGCATGTTTACGAAAACGTCTGAGAGATAGAACTCTCTATCTTCGTGAGCCATGATTTTAGCAAATGGCTCTGCTGAGTCGTTGGTTGTAACACCATCAGAGTGTTCCAAAATACAGTTGTCTGCATTTGATTCCATAACACCATTGGCTACAGCTTTTGCTGCATAGGTTTTTGCTGTAGTTGGGTCAACCTTTACAAGACGCATTGCCAAACGGAGCATCAAAGAGTTAGCAAACTTCTTCCATTGTGAAGCGTTTCCCTGATAATACAGATCCTGAGAGCCCATCTTTGCTGCTCCTGTAAGGTTTGCCTGTGCTTCATCAAGTTCAGCAAGCATGCTCTTGTAGATATCTTCCTGAGAGTCATACTTAGGATAAGAGTATAAAGCAGGACGCCCAGCTTCGCTATAAGGAATATCACCATAGAGGTCAGTCATCTTGGCGAATGCGTAGATGCGCATTACACGTGCCATATTCCAGTCAACTTCCATACCAGCAACTCCGTTCCACTTGTCGTAGCAAGTGGTAACATCACGCATAGCACCACGGTCGCTTGAATAAGTGTCCCAGAAAGATGCAGAATAGCCATCGCTATAGTTGTAGCGACCATAGCTATCCCACCATCCTATAGAGCTAAGCTGCTGAGTCCACTGAGAAGAATATATGCAGCCTGTACGCCACATATCCCAGTCAGAACCTAATGCCTGATGCTGTGCGTTAGCGAACAACATAGAATATGGCACATTATTTTCGTTCAAGTGTTCTGGGTCTGTGTTGAGATCACCAAAATCCCCACAACTTGTCAAACCAAGTGTTAACACTGAAGCTAATGCAAAATATTTTAATGTTTTCATTATGAATCAATTTTAAGATAGTTAGAACTTAACATTTACATTGAAACCAATGTTGCGTGTTGTAGGATATCCATTAAGCTCCAATCCCTGACCGTTAGAAGCGTTAACTGCTGACTCTGGGTCGATATTTGGAGTATGCTTCATGATAGTCCAAAGGTTACGAGCAATAAGACTTACGCTCAGACCCTTAACAACCTTCATGCTTGAAAGCATGCTCTTTGGGAATGTGTAGCTCAAAGAAAGCTCACGAAGTTTGATGAATGATGCATCGTAAACAAATTCTTCACCGATATTTGCATTGCAGATAGCCTTATAGTAGTCTTGAGCTGTTACAGCTTTAGTATTAGCCTGACCTGTTGCTTCGTCGATACCTGCAAACACTGTCTTTGCGTATGGATCCTCTACAGTACGTCCGTTGAGAGTGTTCTTGTGCATACCATAGTAGTAAAGCTGATAGTTTGTACCAGAGAAGATCTTAGCACCAAACTTAGCATCAATCAAGAAACCGAGTGTGAAGTTCTTGTATGTGAAAGAGTTTCTCCAACCGCCAGTCCATTTGTAAACACCATTACCAAGTGATGTCTGTTCACCTGCCTGTGGAAGACCATCTTTCAACAAAAGATTACCATCAGCGTCTCTCTTGTATTTGTTACCTACGATTTCACCATAAGGGCTACCTACGATGTTGTAGATATAAACATTACCATTACGGCTCTGTGCACCATCAATTGAAAGGCGATCTACACCTTCGCCAAGATATTCAACTTTTGACTTGTTGTATGCAAAGTTCAAAGTGGTGTTCCATGTGAAAGCCTTTGTCTTTACAGGATAAGCGTCAACCATGAACTCAAAACCACTATTCTTGATCTTACCAACGTTAACAACCTTTGCGTTGTAACCTGATGCAGATGAAGTAGAAACTGTAGCAATATCATCTGAAGTCTTCTTCTGATAGTAAGCCATATCAAACATCAAACGACTATTGAAGAAACTCATATTCAAACCGACTTCGAACTCAGAAATATGAACAGGCTTCAAATTAGCACTTGGATATTTGTTGCCATTGTTTTGCGTTACAACCTGCATACCGTTGATAGTGTAGTTGCGAAGCTGATAGAGCAAAAGGTTCTGATAAGCAGATGTTCCATTAGAAGCTGCTGCCATACCAACACGAAGCTTACCGAATTCAAACCACTCTGGGAGTGTATTGCGGAATGTATCTGTGAATACCCAAGAAAGAGTTGCTGATGGGTAGAAATAACTGTTGTTATCTTTGCTAAGAGTAGAGAACCAGTCGTTACGACCAGTAAGGTTCAAGAACAATTGGTTCTTATATCCAAGGTCAATAGTTCCGTAGAAAGAGTTTACCTGCAAACGGGTTGTTGACATCGCAGCACGTTTGTCTCCAAGGTTGTTTACACTCCATAAACCATCAACAACAAATGGACGACCACCATCTGAAGGTGTAAACTGCTTTGTTTCGTTATACTGTTTGTTTCCACCGAATGTAGCACCAACAGAGAAATCACCAAACTCCTTGTTGAAGCCAAGAAGGAAGTTATAATTGGTTTCGTGGAAATTCTTCTCGTATTGTGTCAACCAACCTTTAGGATCTGCTGCAGCACCAATAGGCTGAACCTGCTTGTATTCAATGCTATATCCATCGCGCTGAACTGCACCTTGCAAATACAACCAGCTAGTGATATCCCAACGAAGTTGAACCTGACCTGTTAAACGGTTACGATCCATGGTGTTTGTCTTACGATACTGCAACCAATATGGGTTGTTGAAGTAAACATTAGTACCACCAATCATTTCTGAGCCATCAAGGTTTGTACCCCAACCAGCTGCAGTTCCCTTCATCCAATCAATGTCAAAAGAGTTACCACGATAGATAAGTGAAGCATTGGTGTTTCCATTGCCGTCTGAAAGGTTTGAACGACCATTTGACTTATCAAATACATAGTTTGCAGTAACGTTCAAATGAAGGTTCTTAAGAATATCGTATGTGGTATTCATATTCAAACCAATTTGGCGATTACCTGCGTTAGGCAGAATACTTTTCTCTGTGTTGTAAGAAGCACCAAAGCGATAAACTATGTTCTGACCTGAACCAGATATAGATGCTGAAGTATTAGAAGTGATACCTGTGCGATAGAACTTCTTCCAGTTGTCAACATTGCTATAAGCATATTTCTCACCAAGGAAGTTTACTGCCTCGCTACCATCAAGAGCTGCACCCCAGCTGCTGCTTTCTGCTTTCTTTGCATCGGTAACATTGGTAGGCTTCTTTCCTTCAAGACCAATACCGAAGGTGTCCTGCCAGTCACGATAGTCGTAGATAGAGTTGAAAGTAAGGTTCTGGTTAACCTCAATAGCAACAGGCTGATTTTTCTTACCACTCTTTGTTGTGATAAGGATAGCACCATTACCACCACGATAACCATAAAGTGCAGACGCTGCAGCACCCTTCAAAATCTGGATGCTCTCAATATCGTCGGCATTGATATTGCTCAAACCGTCACCCATGTCGGCACCACCCCACTGACCTGCAGAGCCTTGGTTTGTGTTGTCGAAAGGTACACCATCAATAACATACAAAGGCATGTTGTTACCTGTAAGAGAGGCATTACCACGAATGATAACACGTGATGTACCAGTTGAACCAGTACCATTACCAGTTACGTTAACACCTGCAACCTTACCAGAAAGGGCATTACCGATGTTAGGGTCACGTGCCAACTGGAAATCATCACCACCAACTTTTGTTGTAGAATAACCAAGTGAACGAGCCTGACGCTTGATACCAAGTGCAGTTACAACAACTTCATCAATAGCTTGGGATTCATCCTGAAGTGTGATGTCAATAGTGTTTTTACCTCCGATTTTAACTGTTTGGGTTTTGCTACCAATGTAAGAAACTTCAAGTGTAGCATTTGAAGGACAATCAATAGTGTAGTTACCACTAATGTCGGTGATTACACCCATTGTTGAGCCTTGAACTTTTACAGTAGCACCGATTACAGGTTCGCCAGTAGCGTCCTTAACAGTACCCTTAACTGTTGTGTTCTGCGCCTGGATAGCCAGAGCGAAAGTCATGAACATAACAGTCATACAGGCTCTCATAGAGAACCATAATGCATTCTTTTTTCTCATGCTCTTTTTAAATTAAGGATTCAATTAATAAGTTAGAAAATTAAACTAAGTATCCTATGTTAGTTAGGTTTACTTTTTACCTGCAAAAACTTGCAATTAATTCTTAAAGCTAATGAGGTAGTAATATACCTTTTTTCCTATTTCTTTTTACGTTAGTTAGGTTTTTAATACCGCAAAGATAATGATAGTTTTTACATATAGCAACATTTTGCGACATTTTTATGTTATAAATTGTTAAAGAAAGTGTGTGCTTAACTTTTATGGCTTATCAAGAACATAAAAAACAAAATCCCCGGCAGGTTTATTTGTCGGGGAAGATATTAAAGGAATTAACATAAACTATCTTACGATATTGTAATATGTCTTTTTAGCCCAGAAGAGGTTTGTATAGTAACCTGTGCTCTCTTCATAATTCTTACTTATGGCTTCCTGTACATTTGCTGAGTTATATGTAAGCTCGTCACTTGTGTAAGGTAAGCGATTCGGAGGAGTTGGATAGTCTGAAGCTTGGGTATCGCGGCTGAAATTAACCAATGGATAACCTGTTCTTCGATTAACATTCCATGCTTCAAGCTCATTCATGAAACCAAAGTTTAGCCAAAGTTGAGTAGCTACGCACTCTTCTGTAGGTTCCCAAATGTTTTCAGCATACACTCTTTCTTCCTCTTCTGTAGGAATTACAAGTTCACGATAGCCTTTATAGCTATCATTGTTAGCCTTATAAAGAGAACTGTTTACCTTTAATTTTTTGTAGTATTCTATTGATTTTACAACACCATCAATAAAAGCAGCTTTGGCTTTTGCTTGGCTTGCTGTTACACCATACCCGTTCAAATAGGCTTCAGCTTTACTTAGAGCAACTTCGGCAGCACTAATCCATATTCCGTTTAAATTAGCATTTCCTTGATAAGTTGCCCATCCTGCTACAGCTTGTGAATCAATTACACAGTAATAATTAGATGAACTTATTCCACGTGCAATATACTCTTGGTTCTTTCTATCTGCGATATCGCTGATTTCTGAATTTGTAAGATTTACATCGTATGCTATATATTGACCATCAGGGTTACAATCATAAACGAAAGGTAATCTAGGATCGGTATTTGCATCTGGTGTACCGTTAGCAGGTACGTTCATTGCAGTTAGCATTGCTTGTGAACCAGCAGCTTCTCCACGGCCTGCTAATGCTTGTGCCATACTCTTACCATAGTTGAAATCATCGGTTTGAGTGTCTGCAGCAACTCCCATATTTTCGTCGTTAGAGTCAATAAGTGGATATTTTTCTGGATTATTCAGAATTTCTCCAATAGCAGTTTTTGCATCGCTAACAAGGTCGCCATTAGTTGCAAGATGAAGAGCTATACGTAGGCGTAGAGAGTTAACGTATTTCTGCCACATTGTAGCTTTTCCTTTAGCAAGAGTATAGTCTTGGCGTGCTAAAGATGTAAGACCGATAGAACTAATGTTGCCTGCTGCAAAATTGTCGCCAACTTCTTTTAAGTCGGTAAGAATTTGTTTGTATAGAACAACATCATCATCATAAACATCTGTTGTTTTTGCTCCGTTGTAGTCGCTTGTTAGCCAAAGATATCCAGCTCCGTTGAAAGGAACATCTCCCCAAAGGGATAACATTTCATGAAGTTGTGCTTCTATGACAGAACGTCCTAAGAGAAGGAAAACCTTGTTTGCATCTTTTTCGCTATCAGATAGATTGTTGTAGGTGTTCTCAAGTAAGCGATATTGTGTCAGCATATCATAGAAGTTCTTCCAACGTGTGTTGAAATAACCTTCACTTGCGCCTCTGAATCGGCCACGTCCATTAGAGTTGCCAATAACACCAGAAAAAACTCCGGATGTAGATGACTGTGTGTAATAGCGGAAATAAACAGGATTCATCCAGGTATTACCTTTATATAGAATACCTGTGAAAACCTGAGGTACTCCTACTGTTGAGGTCTTGGAAGGATCTGCATACTTAGAGTCAAATGAAGAATCTGAGCATGCCGTTGTTAATGACAATATTGCCAATCCTGCAAAGGCCAATGATAATATCTTTTTCATATTATTTTACTATTTAAATGGTTAGATGTTAGAAACTTGCACGTAATGTGAAACCGAAGGTACGAGCACTTGCGGTAGAACCGCCAATTTGAGCCTGATATATCCAGTTGGTTCCGTCAGTAGTTTCTGCATCGAACAATTTCATTGTGCGATAGAGATAGAATGGGTTACGAGCGAAAGCTGAGATAGTGAGTCGCTCGCAAGCAAACTTCTTTGTCAAAGACTTAGGTAGTGTGTATGCGAGACTAATTTCACGACACTTGATGTAGCTGTTCTTTTGTATAGCCTCTGAATAGCTCTGAGAAGATGAAGTTCCCCAACCATATTGATTGTCGTTAGCTTCAAATTGGGTAACTACAACATCATTTGGTGTGCCGTCTTCCTTAACGCCAGCCTGGATGAGACCATTGTCATATACATAGTGACCATCAATCTTTGTTTCGCCACGTTTGTAGTTGCTTATCTGTGATGGATCAACAATGTGGATTGAACCCTTTTTGCTTACATCTTCAACATCACTGTAGTAATAAATACCACCAGTAGCTGCGTCACGTACGCCAACTGCATCTGTAATATTACCAGCATCCATCATGTACTGCCATGGTAAGTTCAGAACATCTCCACCAATACGGAAGTCGAATGCTACATCAAGAGTGAAGTTTTTCCAACTAAGACTTGTGCCAAAACCACCAGTAGCCTTTGGCATTGCGTTACCTACTTTATGACGCTCAGAAGTGTCTGTTATGCGCAAACCATCTTCGCCAATAATGTAGTTTCCGTTTGCATCAGTTTTCCATGTATATGTGTACCAGTCACCCATAGGCTCGCCCACATGAGATTCAAGTGAAGCTGCACCATTATCCACTATGAGGTGAGTGAGAACGTCAAGACCGTCAGCAAGTTTCTTTACTTTGTTCTTGTTCCAACCAATGTTTGCACGTAAATCCCAGCGCCAGTCCTTATTAAGTATAGGAGTGCCGTATACGCTTAATTCTATACCTTGATTTGACAATTCACCTACATTCATTAACATACTCTGTGCACCCATAGATGCTGCAGATGTTGTTGTAAGAATCTGATCCTTAATGTCGTTGTAGTAATAGCTGAATTCCATTCCAAGACGGTTGTTGAACCATTTGTTCTCGATACCTACTTCATATTCATATTTGCGTTCAGGCTTGATACTTTCGTTACCAATGTTTGCAGGAACGTAATTATATATATAGGTAGTAGAACGAGTAAGGTTGCCCTGATCGAATGCACTGTTTGCGTAGTAAATTTCAGGTGCATTACCTACAACACCATAAGAAGCACGAATCTTTCCATAATCCCACCAAGAAGGACGCTTGTCTTTCAGTAATTCGCTATATATAATACTTGCGCTTACTGATGGATACCAGAAAGAATTATTACCATTCTTCAAGGTTGAGGTTTTCTCCTGACGGATTGTTCCCTCAAGATATGCCCAACTGTCATAGCCGTAGCTTGCTGTGAGGAACATACCTGTTTTTAGTAGGTCCTGCTTGTCCATACTAGCGATCTTTGTACCAACGCTCGCTGCAAGGTTGAACCAGTTTTCTTGGCTAAGACCTAGGCTTGTTTCTACGCTTGACAATTGATATTCTTCGCGACGACCATTCCAACCTAAATTTGCTGTAACATTGTGTTTCTCGGCAAATGTCTTGTCGAACATCAACATAATATCGCCATAGAAAATGCGATAGCGACTATTCTGTAAGCCATAGTAATCACTATATGTTCCGTCTGTAGAGAAGATATGTGCATTTTCTGTTCTGTTCATGTTCTCAATCTTATCGATAGTAAGGTCGGTTGCAATACGTGCACTTAAGGTTAAACCATCAATAATCTTCCATGTTGGATTGATAGAGCCAATGAAACGCTCATGCTTTTCTATCTGCTCTTTACCTAAGATATTCCAGAAATATTCACTCATCAATGATGTAGAACCCATTGGAGAATACAGGAACTGCTCATTAGGTGTAAGGGTATTGGTTGTACCACCATTAGCAGCGTATACGCTATTCATATAGCCAAGACTTGTTACAGTGTGTTCACGAATATATTTCACGTCTGTGAAACCTCCGAACATACCTGTGTAGTTGTTTGTCAAACGGCTAATACGATAAGGACGGTTCTTGATGTACTGATGCTGATAATTAGCTGTATAATTCAGCTTTACACCCTTAGCAATGTCAAAAGAGCCATTGAGGTTAAAGTTGTGTCTGTTGTTGTCTGAATTATACTGCATAGCTTGTGCTTGTGTATATGTATATGAGAAGCGCAAGTTGCTGTGTTCGCTGTTGTTTGTTAGGGCTAAGTTGTAGGTTTGGTTTACACCTGTACGGAAAATATCAGCCCATTGGTTACCTTTTATTGGTGTATAAGCACGTTCCTGACCATCAAAGTAGGTAACAGTTTTATTTGCATCGTAAGCAGCACCATAGCTGTAGAATGTTTCGCGGTTAGGTGTTGTAATAGGATTGCCTGAACGGTCAACACGAGTGTTTCTAAAACCAGTAAGAGCTTGTTCGTTGGAATTACCTAATACCCAGTTGTCGTAACCTGGACCAAACTGTTTCTGGATTTCTGGCATATAAGCAACTTTATCCCAACTTACGTTAGCGTTGAAGTCAACATGTGTTCCTGTGCCCTGCTGACCTTTCTTTGTGGTGATCATGATAACACCATTTGCAGCCTCTGAACCATAAAGAGCAGATGCGGCAGCACCTTTCAAGATAGAAATGTTTTCTATATCTTCAGGGTTGATGTCAACAAGACCATTAGAGTTGATACGCTGGTTGCTCCAGTAGTCGTTGTTGTTAGTATTGCCATTATGAATAGGCACACCATCCATGATTATAAGAGGCTGTGTGTTTCCTGTGATTGAGGATAAACCACGTACGGAGATAGATACAGCTGATGTGCCACCACCAGGTGCAGATTGGATGCGTACACCTGCAGCTTTTCCGTAAAGACCAGAGGCAATGTTTGATGCACCGGTTCTAACGAGATCTGCTGAACCAACAGAAGAGATTGAGTAACCAAGTTTCTTTGCATCCTTTTTAATACCGAGAGCAGTAACAACAACTTCGTCAAGGCTATTGTTACTTTCGTCCATAGTGACATTTAATGTTGTATGCCCTTTTACATCAACTGCTTTAGTTGAGAAGCCAATGTAACTGAACTCCAATGTTGCATTTGGAGAACAACTGATAGAGAAGTTACCATCAATATCAGTTACCGTGCCGGTTGATGAACCGAGGACTTTGACGGTAGCACCAATAACTGGGTCACCAAGTTGATCCTTTACGGAACCCTTGACAGTTACATTCTGTGCATAGATGCTGATGGCAAAGAATGCCAATAACAGCGTCATGCAAGCTCTTGTGAGCCACGAAAATGTTTCTTTCTTTCTCATGTTCTTTAAATTAAGGATTCTATTATTAGTTAGATAAAAAAACTGAATTCATTTTGTTTAAGGCTTCTCTGCAAAAGAACAAACTGTTAATAGTTGACTCTATCTATATGTGGGTATTATCGGTATTAAACAGTTAACTCATGTTGATACATGGTTGCTTGTTTTTTGAGGTGGCCTTTTTAATTTGGTTATACTATTCGGTTGCAAATATAATATAAATTTCACATAAAAGAACAAAAAATACTAATTAATGTGTTAATTTAGTTTAAACGACGTGTCCTGTCTTTCTTTGTATGCAGACATATAGGCAAAAGTCTAATCTTTACAAGCATTCATTATAATCTATCGCTCCAAGTCTTGTTAAAGCAAGTTTGGAGTTTTTACTCAACAGAATTGTATGCAAACGTATAGAAACGTTTTGTTGTTTCAAAAAAAGTGTTATCTTTGTGTTGTTAAATTCGATGAATTACACATGCGTGATAAGGCTCTTTCTATAACCTTCC
>DGRY01000119.1 GCA_002391185.1 Prevotella sp. UBA4376 | reverse complement strand
CGCTCTCGTTGTGATAACCCACGAAGATGTCGGTTGTGAGACCGCAACCTGGGATGATGCGCTTTATGGCAGCCACCTTTTCAAGATAGTCTTCACGGGTGTATTTTCTATTCATCAGCTTTAGTGTGCTGTTGCTACCGCTCTGAGCTGGGAAATGAATATGGTTGCACAAGTTTGGCTCCTCGGCAATGGCGTGAAGAATGTCCTCGGTCATATCCTCAGGGTTTGAAGTGGTGAAGCGCACACGCATATCAGGCACGCTCTGAGCTACCTTGCGAAGCAGTTCGGCAAACGAGCACACGTGCAGTTCCTTACCATCTTCTTCTGAGATGATGATGCCGTTCTCAGGGCGCTTGCCGTTAGGCAGAAGTCCATAAGAGTTAACGTTCTGTCCGAGAAGTGTCACCTCTTTGAAACCCTTGTCGTGAAGGTCTTTCACCTCGGCAAGGATGCTCTCTATGTCGCGACTGCGCTCACGTCCACGAGTGTAAGGCACAATGCAGTAGTGGCAGAAATTGTTGCAACCACGCATGATGCTCACAAATCCGCTCACATGGTTTCCGCCAATGCGCTGTGGAATCACATTGCGGTAGGTCTCTGTTGTTGACAGTTCAACATCAACGGCAGGTTGACCAAGTTCAGCCGAAGCAATAAGCTCTGGCAGGTTCATATATGAGTCGGGACCACACACCAGGTTGGCATGGTGGTTCTCAATCAAATCGTCTTTAACACGCTCAGCCATACAGCCAAGAACGCCCAGAATAAGTTTTCTGCCTTTCTTCTGCTCTGCCCACAGAGTGTCAAGGCGGTTGTAAATCTTGTTTTCGGCATTCTCACGAATACTACAGGTGTTGAGGAAGATGGCATCAGCCTCGTCCTCGTTTTCACATACATCATAGCCTGCCATCTTCATTACTGAAGCGACAACCTCGCTATCTGCCACATTCATCTGGCAGCCATAAGTTTCAATATATAATTTCTTATTCATCCTTAATTTGATTAGAGCACGCAAAGGTACTGAAAATAAATGAATTACGCAAATTTACGACTTGTTCTCATCATTATGGCATAGATGATGATGCCCGAGAAGAATCCGGCAATGGCATCAATGACATAATGTGCCTGGATATAAACTGTTGCCATACAAAGGAAAACATAGATTATTCCTGTGAAAGCCAGCAGTTTCCAGTTGCGGGCATGAGCTATGGCAAGCATGCAGATGGTGGATACTCCCACGTGTGAACTTGGAAAAGCTGCTGTAGGGCGTTCGCCGGCATTGTGGGCAGCCTCTACAAGATGATAGAACACTCCGTCCTGATAGCCTGGCGAAGTGAGCATATCGCGATGTGTGAGGAAGTAGTCGCCCACGTTGGGGAATATTCCTTGTGCAATCTTGTCAACGCCCACCGCCTTGTAGTAGAACATTGGTCCGGTTACTGGCAGAAGGTCGTAGATGATGTAGAATATAAAGAACGAACCAACCACAACGTATGCCATGCGGGTGAACTCCTCATAACGATAGAGAAAATAATATATCAACGTCATGGCAATGATAGGGAAATAAAGGGCATAGCCCATGTCCATCAACTCGCTTGTTATTGGCGAGGGATAGTTCTGTGCAAACACCAAGGCTGGTTGGAAACCAAACACACTCTGCTCCAGTTGGGCAAAGATGTGATCGAGGTTAGGGAAAATGCGGTTTATCTCATACGTTTCAGGATACCACCATGGCAGGAACGCAGCCTGAACGGCTACTCGTGCAAACTTGGTCAGTCGGCATGGAATAAGCCGGTAGATTCCCCACATGGCAACGGTTATAGCGCCAATGTGCACTCGCCCCCAAATCATAGCCTGAGGGTTCTCAATCTTTGTATATGTGAACAGAACAATGAGAAGGGTTACAAACAAATATGCCAACACCACCCACTCCAAGGGCAACAGTCCCTTTCGTGGTTTCTTCTCAATCTCTATAAACTTCTTTAGTCCTTTTTGTTTTCTTTGTACCATGCTACGGTTTTCTTAACGCCTTCCTCAAGCTTCACCTGTGGGTTGTAGCCCAGTTCCTTGCGGGCAGGCTCAATGTCACATCGCCAGTTGCGTTGTTTCAGAATGTTATATTTATCGTTGTTAAGGGCAGTCACCTTTCCTGTTAAGTGTCCCAGTTTGTCGCCAAAGAATGTAACTATCTTCAGCACCCATATTGGGGCTGTGATGCGTATCCACCAAGGGCGTCCCAGCTCTTCGTGAATGAGATTGCTGAATGTGCAACTCTGATACACCTCGCCATCGCTGAGGAAATATTTTCTGCCAGTCTTTCCCCTCTCTATGGCAAGGAACACAGCCTGCACCACATCGGTAACATACACGAAGGTGATATCTTGCTGCTTGAAGCCCACAGCAAAATCGCTATGTCCGGCAATGCTCTCCACCATCATCATATAATCCTTTTCGCGTGGACCATACACGCCTGTTGGACGCAACACCACAAAAGGAAACTTATCTTCTTCGCTCAAACCCTCGTTCTGTTCGTCAAGATACCTTTCGGCAGCCAGTTTGCTCTCACCATAAGCCGTGTTAGGCTTTGGAGTGTCGCTTTCCTTAATCTCGGTATATGGCTGCTCCTCGCGAATGGCGCCATAAATGCTTAGCGAACTAACATACACAAAGCGTTTCAGCGGCATTTGCAACTCACGAATGGCAGAAACAAAATTCTTTGTTCCTTCGGTGTTGATGCGAAAAAAATCCTCCTTGTGCAAGCATTTTGTAGCACCGGCAGCATGCACCACATAGTCAAAATCGTGACCCTGCAGTTGCTCTTTGAGCTTCTCTTTCGATGAGAAGTCAAGTTCAATGAAGTTTATGCGCTTATCTTTTAGATAGCGATGCGAACTGGTTTTGCGCACGGCAGCCCATGTTTCCATCCCCCTCCGGAGCGATTCTTCAACAATAAAACTGCCAATGAAACCACTTGCGCCAGTTATCAATATTTTCATTATAACGATATAAAATAGCTATTTCGTTGCAAAGTTACATAATTAAGTGAACTTTAGCAAGTTCAGAAGAAAAAAGAAGATAAAACCCATTTTTTTATCGAGACATTTTTCATTTATCATTTATCATTTATCATTTATCATTTAGCAAAGCTCCGCTTCGCGCTGGTCAACCAATAACTTTGAGTATTAAAGAAAAACCGAGAAAACATCTCAAAAAGGTTTTCATTTCTTTGAAATGGTTGTGTGAGTAAGATATTGAAATTTGAAAACAAGTTTTCCATTTCATCATCTTCTCAC
>DGRY01000091.1 GCA_002391185.1 Prevotella sp. UBA4376 | reverse complement strand
CAGTTCTCACCGCAGTAGCTACCACCCTTGGCGTAACAAGCTGCGTGTAGAATGCGCGAAGCGGAGCTTCGCTAAATGAAAAATGATAAATGATAAATGATAAAGAAGGCGGCAAAAGCCGCCTTTGCTATTATCTGCTTTAACTTCTTGAAGTCCGAAAAGTTCGGACTACTCACGAAACTTAAATTTCTAAAACAAATTTTGCGAATATTTTGCATATTATACTTATAATTTGTACTTTTGTACCGAATATTATATTTCTGTTTATTACATAACAAGGATATACTGTGAATAAATTAAAAGTTATCACAAAAACAATATAAACGATATATCAATTATGGGTAAGAAGAGAATTGTTCTTCCACTTCTACTTTCTTTATGTGCAGCAACCATCACTCCTGTGTGGGCAACAAGTCCTCAGAGTGTAACAACAGCAAAAGAAGATGGTGTTGTGAGTGGACAAGTAATGGACGAGATTGGTCAACCTCTTCCTGGAGTAACCATTCGTATTGACGGAACAAATGGTGGAGTAACCTCTGACTATGAAGGCAGATTCAGCATAAAGGTTCCTAAAGGAAAGTCTATTCACGTAACATGCAGCTATATTGGCTGTAAGACACAGAAGCTAACCCTAAAATCGGGAGAAAAAGATGTTGTTATTCTGATGCTTGACGACAAGGCTACTCTTGAAGAGGTGGTTATTACTGGTTATCAGCAGATTGATCGCCGAAACCTCACTTCATCTGTAACAAGCGTAAAGATGGATGATATCGCAAGAGCTGGTGTGTCGTCGGTTGACAAAATGTTGCAAGGACGAATTCCCGACTTGGTTCTAAGCAACAATAGTGGTGAAATCAATTCAACACCAAAGATTCGTATTCGTGGAACTTCCACTCTCATTGGTAATCGTGAACCACTATGGGTTGTTGATGGTATTATTATCAACGACCCAGTAAATCTGAAGTCGGATGTTATAAACGACCCTGACTATATCAACCGCATTGGTAATGCCATTTCGGGTATCAACCCTCAGGACATCGAACGTATTGATGTGTTGAAGGATGCTGCAGCAACAGCTCTCTACGGAACACGTGCTGCCAATGGTGTTATCGTGGTAACTACCAAAAAGGGACGTGCAGGAAAGCCTGTTATTTCATATTCGTTTACAGGAACCATGCGTCAGCGTCCAAGATACACCGACTCTAAGATTGACCTTATGAACTCTTTGGAGCGCACCCAGGTTTCAAGAGAGCTTGCTAATATGCACTATAGCTTCCCAAGCGACATGTCGTATGTGGGCTATGAAGATGCCTTACAGAAATACTATAGCGGTGTGTACAGCCGCACAGAGTTTGAACAGGCTGTTGCTGCTGCCGAGACACAGAACACCGATTGGTTCAAGCTGCTCACTCACGACAGTTTCTCACAGGATCACAACGTGAACATCTCGGGTGGTGCTGACAAATTCCGCTATTATGCTTCATTAGGCTACACCGGCGACGATGATGTGATAAACAATAACACAGGAAAGCGTTACACAGCTGCTACCAATCTTGATTTCACACTCAACGACAAGTTCCAGGCAAGTTTGAACCTGTCTATGTACACTAACAAGAAGCGTTACAACCAGACAGAATTATCGCCTATTGATTACGCCTATAACACGTCGCGCACAATACCTGCATACGATAGCGATGGCAACTACTATACATATAAAAAGAATACATTAAGCTCGGGAGCATACGATTATAGCTTCCTCAACGAACTCGATAACAGCTATGTAAGCCAAAGAACAAATGGCTTTAAGGCTACTATGAACCTGCGATATGCACCAAAAGAGTGGTTGAATTTCAACGCCATACTTGCATATAGCGGAACAAACACTAATATTGAGGGCTGGTATGGCGAACGCTCTTTCCACGCTGCAGCATTGCGAACGAGCCAATATGGTGTACCAGCACCTGCTAACTCAGAAATGCCTTTCGGTGGTGAGCTTTCAGAGGATAACACAGAATTACACGACTGGACTGCCCGTTTGCAGGCAAACATAAACAAAGACTTTGGCACCAACAAAGAGCACAACATCAACATTGCTGTGGGTATGGAGGCAAGCTCAAGCAGATATAAAGGTAACCAATTCACACAAAGAGGATATTATGCTGACAGAGGACGCAAATTCACCACAGCCATTCCTGAGAAATATGCATCCTATCTTAATTGGTTGGCTACCAACATGCCTACTATCACAGACAACCTCACCAACCTTGCCTCGGTTTACGGTACTGCATCATATAGCTACAAACAATATTTCACAGTAAATGCCAACACACGCTATGATGGTTCAAACCGCTTTGGTGACAGAAGTAATGAAAAGATTCTACCTGTATGGTCGGTATCTGGAAACGCAAACATCAAGGAAATAGCAAATATAAAGGCTAAATGGCTTGATGCTTTAACCTACAAGGTTTCTTATGGAGGACAGGGAAACATGCTTGAAGGACAAACACCAAAGCTTACCATCACAAAGGGCGCATACGACACACACTATGGAGAGATGTCGTCAACGGTGGATAAGTTTGCCAACCCTGATTTGAAATGGGAAAAGACACAATCATTTAGCACCGGCATCGAAGCTTCACTCTTCAAAGGACGTTTACTGTTCACAACAGAATATTACTACAAGAAAACCAACGACGCATTCATGAACAAAACCATCTCGGACGTGAATGGCTACACATCATATATTGTAAACTCCGGACAGATTATCAACAAGGGTTATAACTTTGCTATCACAGCAACACCAATACAGAACGACGACTGGAACTGGATGCTTTCGGCAACAATGGCTAAGGTGATGAACAAAATGAATACTGCTCCAGGAGAGGATGCTTATGAGATTGACGACTATCTTAATGGCACAGCTATTGTAAACGGAGAACCAATAGGCTCGTTTTATTCATACCGCTTTATTGGGCTGAATCACGAGGATGGTGCCCCACTCTTCGACGACTGGAAAGATCGTCAAGACGAGCTTGTGGGCTTGAGCAAATACGAAACAGCCATGCGTGTGCTGGAATTAAGCGGTAAAAGAGATGCCGACATCACAGGTAGCCTTAGTTCAACACTCACATATAAGAACTGGCGATTAGGTGTGTTCATGGACTACTCGCTTGGCAACAAGGTGCGCCTGTTCCACTTGTTTAACCAAGGAATAGGAACCAACCTCGGCCCCGGATACATCTATCCTGAGAACAACCTTAACAGAGCATTGCTCAATCGCTGGATGAAACCGGGTGATGAACAGTTCACCGACATTCCTTCTATCATGAGCAAGGATCAAGATGGATTCTACAACTACACATCACATTGGTCTGAGGATAGTTTCTATCAGGGTGTAACATTTGGTAAGGACGCATGGACCATGTATGATTACAGCAACGCACGCGTGGTAAGTGCTGACTATCTGCGACTTACAAGCCTGAGTCTTACTTACGAAGTTCCAGTAAAGACACTCATAAACTATGGTTTGCAACGCCTGGCTATAACAATAACAGGAAACAACCTTTACACTTGGTGTAACAGCAAACTAAAGGGACAGACACCAACCCAGAGTGGATTTGCTGAGGTGCAGTTAGGTGATAACCCATACTACACCATAGGCGTGAACATTCAGTTCTAATATGTAGAATACACAAAAAAGATTATTATGAAGATAAATAAAAATATAAAAAAGAAGATAAAGGCCACTGGTATCATCCCAGTTGCCCTTCTACTTTTTACTTCATGTGGCGACTTCTTGAAGGAATATTCTCAAGACACCGACTATGTACGCTCATGGCGCGACCTTGATGAATTGCTTATTGGCTCAGCCTATCAGAACACCTTTGCTGCTGATATGCTGGGATCTACAAGCGACAACCAATACTTTATTCATTTCCTTGCCGACGAACTTGATGAATACAAGGGGCCTTGCTATGAAGAAGAATCATCTGAGTACGATGGAAAGGAACGTGTGTTTGGCTACTACACCTGGCAGGCGCGTAGCGGACAACTTGACACATACGCAGGCTTTAACAAGGAAAACGATAGCTGGGTAGAATACTACAAGCTTATCAACGTAACCAACAACGTTATTGAAAACGCAAACGAGCTTGAAGGCAATACCGAGGACCAACGTAAGGGTAAGCTCAAGGTATGCGGAGAAGCTCATTTCCTTAGAGCATACTACTACTTCATGCTTACCAATTTCTATGGAAAAGCATACGACCCGGCAACGGCAGCTACCGATTTGGCGGTGCCAATAAAAACATCACAAGAGGTTGAAGATAAATTCTTCAACCGCAACACAGTTCTGGAATGTTACAACCAGATTCTCAGCGACCTGCTCCTTTCTGAAAAGGAACTTGCAGAATATGGCACACAAACATCTAAATACCGTGCCAGCATAACAGCTGCACACCTGCTGTTGAGCAGAGTTTATCTCTATATGCAAAACTGGGAAAAAGCTGCTGAATACGCTCAGAAAACCATCGACGAGCATCCTTCATTGGCTAATCTCAGAACAATGAGCCACACATCTGGTATCATTTCGCAAACATCGCCAGAGCTTATTTTTTCTATGGGTAGCAATAGTGTTATGGAATATACCATCAACCATTTGAAGTCATTCACCATCACACAGAGCATTTACAATATGTATAGCAACGATGATTTGCGCAAAACTCAGTATATCTGGACAAATGGCAGCTTCCACGGCTACAAGAAATATCCAGCAAATACCAAGGCCATAAAACCTGAAAATGAAGGAGAAGAAGAAGTTCAGGAAGATGACATAACATATTACTTCAAAGGATATTATTTTGGATTGCAAAAGCAATACAACGATGTGAGCGATAAAAACTTTTTACGTAGCAGCGAGGCTTATTTGAACCTTGCAGAGGCTTTAGCTTACATGGGCAAGGAAACTGAGGCTCGCAATGCTATAAACAGCTTGAGAAAATATCGATTTGCCGAAGGAGCCGACTACCAAATTACTTCTACAGGCAACAAACTCATTGAAGATATTCGTGATGAGCGCGAACGCGAACTGCTGCTCGAAGGACACAGATGGTTTGACCTCAGACGATATGCTGTAAACACAAAATATCAGCAGAAAACAGAAATAACACATCACTATTATTATTATGAAAATCGCGAATCTACAGTGGCTACATCATTGTGTACATTCAAACTTTCAGCTGACGACTGGGGATGGGTATTGCCTTTGCCTCAAAGCGTTATTGACTACAATATTGGAATGAAACAGAACACACGTGGAGAGCGAACATACACTTCTATAAATCTATAAAAGGATAAATCTATGAATAAGATTCTAACTACAATATGCATTTTGACTGCTGCAATATGCTTTGCTGCCTGCGAGGGCGAAGACTCACTACAGCCAAGTCATGCCGATACGAATCCATTTTCTGTTGATGACAATGCCAACGATGAGGAAAGCATTCTAAAAAGGGATTTTTATTCAAGAAATGGCTGCTATCTGCTTTTCAACGACACACTAAAAGGTGGTGAGTTGCTCGACATTGGTTATGTTATGACTGCTTCGCAGAATAACAATTTATATATATATGAATATCTTAAGACGATAGAGGAAAAGAAAAAAGCAACTTCTTTCGTTGAGCAGTATATATTGCCACACTTAGGAAAGAAGCTTCGTCCTTTCTCTTTCCTGCTCGTAAATGGCATAAACCACTTTACACTCGAAGATGGTAAACTGATTACTCCCTATGACGGAACAGAGAACCCTTCGTTTGTTGTTGGAGTACGTGCAACAGCCATTTCAATGAGCGCTATAACAGAAATGGATGATAGCGAGAAAAAAGATTACTCAAAAGTATTGATAATTGATATTATGACTAATATAATATCGCATCAAACAAACGATACTTTCAACCAGTTCACAAGTTACGGAAAGAACTACTATGGAATCTGGATGGACGAATATCCTGAAAGCGAAAAAGATGGAATGCCTCTGCAAAATGCAAAAGGCTTTATTGCTCCACATCAAGGCGCATGGGGAGAAATGTGGTCTGTTTACCCTTCACTCGACGAGGATGTTAAAGCATTTATTAACTTGGCAATGAATAGCTCTTTAGAAGAGGTTGAACAGAAATATACTGATTATCCAGATATCATCAGCAAATATAAACTGATGAAGAAACTTATCAACGAATTAGGTTATATAGAATAACTGTATGAAGAAAATAATTTTGGTGCTGCTCGCTATAATAACTATGAGCAGCTACGCACAAAAAGGATTTGTTATCAAGGGATACGTACCATCGCTTCCTGACGGAACTGTAGTTGGTGTTGGCGAGAATGAAGACTCTATCACCGAATGTGCTTCGGCTGTAGTGAAAAACGGCAGATTCATACTAAAAGGAAGCGTAAAGCATCCGGTAATAGGAACACTTACAACAAACAACCTTGATTTAATTGAAAAGAACCATTGGCCAGATGATTCTATTCACTGGAACTACATAGATATGTTTATCTCTAACGACGAGATAACTGTTGACAAGGATTTGAAAATACATGGCACACAAATTCAACGTGACTATGATGAACTATTGAACATGGGTGAATGGCGAGGCAACGACTCATTAGCATGGAAATTCATCAATACACACCCTACATCTGTTGTTTCTGCCATGCTCGTAAACAACATGTTGAAACGTGGCTATGGGTTACAAAAAGCAGAAGTGGAACGCCTGGCAAAGGCAATAACTGCTGTACCAGATGATCCTTCACGATTTGAAGAATATAAATGGCGTGTGGAATATGCAAGAAAAACAACTGTAGGCGCAGAACTTATCGACCTTGAAATATACGACAAGGACAACAAGATTACTCACCTCAAAGATGTTGTGCCACAGGACGGACGATTTGTTCTGATTGATTTCTGGGCAAGCTGGTGTGGTCAATGTCTTGCTGCTTTCCCCAAATTGGAAAAACTTGGAGAGAAATACAAAGATGGATTTACAATCATTGACCTCTCTATTGACGTGAAAGAAAATGCATGGCGCAATGCTATGAACAAACATCCACAGAAATGGCAACAGTATCGCACTACAGCTCAAGGCTACAACGATCTGTTTACAAAATACCAAATTGGAAACGGAGTTCCCTATTTTGTTATGATAGCACCCGATGGAAAGGTTATGAAATCGCCACAGAGTGTAGAAGAGATAGAGGAAATCTTGAAACAACATCTATAAACAGGGATTTTATATGAAATGGAAAAGTATATTGGCATTTGTAGGCATAATCATAATGATGCCTGCGAATGCACAACAAATTATAATAGAGACTACCGATACTGCAATAACAAGCAACCACTTGTTTGCTACGCCAGAGGGGGAATACATCACATTGTCATTCAATAACAAAGGCATAGCCAACTACAATTGCAACAGCATTAAGGAAAAGGCAAGCACAACTCTAATGCTGCAGGATGGAAATATGTTTGTTATGGTGTGTGAACCTGGAAAAACTCAAAAGCTAAAGCTTTCATACAATAAAGCTGGCAAGGTAGCAGGAAAACTATCAGGAGCCAATGTTGATATAGCCGAACTATTTACCGAGTTCACAAAATTCTCGCCAGAGATAGATTTCAACGAAGAAAGTAATTTTGACGTTATTTCTAAGAAACGTGCCGAGGCAGCAAAGAAACTCGATGAGCGCTATGTTCGCCTGGTTAATATGGCTAAAAAGCTAAAAGACAAGGACGACATAGAGGCAAACTTGAGAGACATAGAAAAAACATATCTCGCACATCGCCTTTCGCTCCTTGAAAACGAGGACTATCTAACTAATCGTGACCCAAGAGAAGATCAAAGATACATGAAACTTGTTGCAGAGATTGACCCTAACGACACTCTGAACCTTAGCAATGATCTTGTATCTACATTCATACGTGCGCATTTTCCAGAACGAATAACAAAGGAAATGCCTGCCGAAAACTATGGCATAGGATTTATAAACACTGTTGACAAATACGTAACCAACAAACAGATTCGCGACTTGCTCATGGAAAGTACCATCAATAACATGTTGGCAACATCCACCCCATTCAACATTGATGCTTTCTGGCAAGTAGCCAAGGAAAAGGCTGATCCTGCAATCGTTGCACGCTTTCAATATATTGTTGACGCAAGAAAAAAAACTAAGGCGGGAATGCCATGCCCCGATATCACATTCTCTGATACAGAAGGTAACAAGCATCACCTAAGTGAATTCAAAGGCAAACTTGTATATATTGACCTATGGGCAACATGGTGCGGACCATGTGTTATGGAGATTCCGAAACTCGCTAAGCACGTAGAGGAATATAAAGAAAACAACAATGTTCAGTTCATAAGCATAAGTCTTGACGAAAACATAAAGGCATGGCAAAACAAAATAGCAAAAGACAAGCCACAATGGCCACAATTCATAGCCAATGCTGAAGAAAACAAGATTATATCTGAAACTTTCGGTGTGATGTCTATTCCTCGCTTCCTTATCATCAATCCAGATGGAACAATACACAATGCGGAAGCATTCAGACCATCAGACGAAAAATTCAAAGAAAAACTCGATGCTGCACTTCTATAAATAACAAAGCCTCTCCCAAGGCGCTTCGCTATTGAAGATTGAACATTGAACATTGAAGATTAGTCGGCT
>DGRY01000134.1:268-9619 GCA_002391185.1 Prevotella sp. UBA4376 | reverse complement strand
CCCAGTCTTCGGCATCAAAGCACACAAAATCAACACCAATAGAATGTTGAATGTTGAATGATGAATTTTGAGTGCTTTTAGCTTTCTGAAGCAAACGAGCTATTTCTATCATCACAGCCACGCCTGAAGCGGCATCGTTGGCTGCAATAATAGGTTTGCGCCAGTTTGTAGAGTCTGGATCGTTGTCAGCCCAAGGACGACTGTCCCAATGGGCACAAAGCAATATTCGTGTTGTTGCTTTTGGATTATAGCTTGCTATGATGTTATGGCTCTTCAATATAGTGCCGTCGTAGCCTTTAAGGTCTGCCTTCTGACTCTTTACCTCGCAGCCATACTGCTTGAACTTTGCTATTATCCATTCGGCACAGCGGTCGTGAGCTTCGCTATTCATGGTGCGATAGCCGAAATCGCATTGTGCCTTTGTGAAGGCATAGGCTGAATCGGCATTAAACTGAGGACCAACAGGATTTAGTTTCTCAGCCTCCTCAACCTCTTCAACAGCAGGGGTATCACCTTTTACAAACTTATTATATCCTGCATAGGCACCCCAACCTACGAGTGCACATGCAGCGACAGCTATAGCTATCTTCATTGATTTCTTCATTTTTTATTCCTTTGAGATTGAACTTCTGTCATCACACGAAGCCAGTTTCCTCCCCATATCTTTTCTATATCGCTCTCACTAAAACGTTTTCTCAACAGCTGGATTGTGAAATTGATTAGCTCTGACGCATCCTTGATGCCTCTCACACCTCCGTCGCCGTCAAAGTCTGTACCAAGTCCCACATGGTCTATTCCCATGATGTTGATAGTGTGATTCAAATGGTCGATGGCATCCAAGATGTTTGCTTCTGCATCTGTACGCAGGAAACCATGATAGAGTGTTGTCTGCACAACGCCACCCTTCTGTGCAAGAGCACGCATTTGGTCGTCGGTAAGGTTACGTGGCACATCGCACAGAGCTTTGCAGTTGCTATGACTGCACACGATAGGTGTGGAGCTAATCTCTAATGCGTCGTAGAAACTTTTCTCGCCACCATGGCTCAGGTCAACCATTATTCCCAAACGGTTCATTTCCTTGATTACCTGTTCTCCAAATGCGCTCACACCATTATGTGTGTTGTTTCCACGGGCAGAATCGCAGATGTCATTATCGCCATTATGACAGAGAGTGATATATACTATTCCCCGGTCGGCAAAATGCTGCACGTTCTTGATGTCATGATCAAGAGCAAGACCGTTCTCAATGCCAAGCATGATACTCTTCTTGCCCAAACGCTTGTTGGCATACAGGTCGGCTGGTGTTCGTGCTATGCTTATATAATCTTTGCTTTCATCAACTATCGATTCTATCTTGTCAAAGATGTTGTCGGCAAAGGTGCGTGGACTTCCTTGGAACTGTTCTCCCTCCTTAGGCTGAGGAAGATAAGCCACCATGGTAACGGCATCTGTGCGTCCCTCGGTCATTTTGTGAAGATCGTACAGAATCTTTGGGTCACGATGACTGAACTCTATTCCTTGTGGGAAGAACATTGGAGTGTCACAATGGCTGTCAAGAGTAAGAATTTTGCTATGCAGTCTTTTTGCCTTTGCGAATTCTGATGCCTTGTCGGTGAGCCATTGGAAGATAGGCAGCCCTTCCTCTCCAAGCCATTCTGGATGCCATTGCACACCAAGAATGGATTTGAACTCATTACTCTCTATTGCCTCGATAACACCATCGGCAGACTTAGCTGTTACACGGAACAGATTGCCAGCATCGCAAACAGCCTGATGATGGAAAGAATTTACATAAATTTTTTCAGATTGATAGATGCTGGCAAGGATAGAATCCTTTTCAAGGCAGACGCTATGAGTTGCTTCTGTTTTGTCGGCATCCTGATCGTGCTTTATGTTTGTCTTTACATCTTGTGCCACCTTACCTCCTAATGCCATTGCCAAGGTCTGTATGCCTCGGCATGTTCCCAACATAGGAATCTGACGGTTATAAGCTAAACGGGTGGTGAGCAGCTCAGCCAAGTCGCGCTCGGCATTGATATGGTGAAGCTCCGGTGAGGGCTCTTCGCCAGCCCATAATGGGTTATAGTCGGCACCTCCCGTGAGCACCAATCCATCTATGTTGTCAAGAGTGTTGATAATTACCTCTTTGTTGGTAACAGGAGGAATTATTACTGGAGTGGCTCCAGCCTTTACTAAAAGACGATAATAGACACTACGAATGGTAGCATCTACATCATTATAATTAGCAGTAAGACCAATTATCGGATGATGATTGGTCTCGGGGTATGTTGAGTATATCTCGTTGAGATACGACTCTAAATCATATTTTTTTCTCATATAAATTTAAGCTATCGCAAATAGCTCAACTCATTAAAACACAGCCATAGCCCATTGCTGGGCTTGGCACGGTTTTATTTTACTTTGTCTTCTGTGTGAACAGGGATTTCACGCTTGATACTTTGTTCGAGCGAGATGAGAGTTTCGGTACTTACTACACCAGGAATGGTTTGCAGACGATTGTTAAGCAAATCCATTAACTGTTCGTTGTCACAGGCATAAGCCTTTACCAACATGGTGTAAGGACCTGTTGTGAAGTGACATTCTACAACTTCTGGGATATCTTCCAGTCGTTCAACAACTTTCTTATACATGCTACCACGCTCAAGGTTCAAACCTACATATGTGCAGGTAGAGTAACCTAAGCTCTTGGGGTTTACATCAAAACCACTTCCTGTGATAACACCGTTTTCCATGAGGTGCTGTACTCTCTGGTGGATGGCTGCACGTGAAACTCCACATTCTGCTGCTACATCCTTAAAGGGGATACGTGCATTCTTTGAAAGGATGCTTAGTATCTTCTTATCAAGATTATCTATCTTATCCATTTGTTATTATTTATGTTTTCTTTCTAATACTTTAGGTTAAATAGTCCACATAATCATAGCAAATATAGATAATATAATTGGTTCAAACAACAAAATGCATGAAAATCTTACGAAATTCATGCATTTTGTTTATTTTTTGTTATTTTTTACTTGCTATTCTTCTTAGCTTTACTTCCAGCGACTGTTTTTGACTTTGCTGTTGCTTCAGTCTTTTTGGCTTCTTCTTTCGCTTTCTCTATGCTTACCAATTCAACTGTGAAGATAAGAGTAGAATAAGGCTTAATCTGACCAGCCTGACGTGCACCATAAGCAAGTTCCTGTGGAATGCAAATCTCCCACTTACTTCCTACTGGCATCATGGTGAGGGCTTCGGTCCATCCCTTGATAACATCGCTGCAACCGAATGTTGTGGTTTGTGGATTGCGTTTGTAGCTACTGTCAAAGACTGTACCATCAATCATGCGACCTTCGTACTTAACGGTTACTTTGTCCTTTGCTGTAGGAACATCACCATTACCAGCAACAAGCACCTTATACTGCAAACCAGATGCTGTTGTCTTCATGCCTTCTTTCTTTGCGTTGCGGGCAAGCCAATCTTCGTTTTCCTTCTTGTAGATCTTGTTCTTAGCATCTACGATAGCTTCTTTGCGGCTCTTGAAGAATTTACTTGCTTTTTCTGCATTGAAATAAGTGGTGTCGTTATTGAGAACGCCAACGAAACCCTCCTTGAACATGTTGAGGCTGAGGCTGTCTTTTGTGTCTTGTAAATCCTTAGAGAAGAATGTGAAAGCACGATCCTTGATCATTGCTGCAATCTGCTGACCTACCATCTTTGCCTTGTATGTTGGGTCGTCAACTTTCTCCAACGCATCCTTGAAGCTTTCGATGAAATATTTCATGGTTGTGCTGTCAACACCCTGCTGATTAAGATAAGGCATCAGCCCTTCTGTGGCAGCCATACCTGCAGCATAGCTCAGAGAGTCGTTAGTTGACTTCAGTTCTGGACGAGCAACCTGCTCTGTTGTTATAACCTTCTTCTTTTTCTTATCGTCTTTAGCCTGAACACTTGTCAATGTTGAGGCTGTAATCATCATTGCAAGAAATAAAACTGTCTTTTTCATTGTTATTTAAGTTTAGTTGTTTTCTTTAGAACAAAAGGCCACCGTAGGCTTTCAAATGCTTACAGTGACCTCGTATTTGGAGTTTGGAATTAGGAGTTAGGAATTTGGAGTTGAATGCCTACGGCATATATAATTTCCTCCAGTTGATCAGAGGAACTCCTTCCCTTTGGTCGGTGACCTTCGGTTCCTAATTCAAAATTCACTCTTATTTAATATTCAGAAGCTCTATCTTGAAGATAAGAGTTGAGAATGGTTTGATAGGACCTTGCTCGCGCTCACCGTAAGCCAACTCCTGAGGTACATAGATTTCCCAAACAGAACCAACAGGCATGCGAACCAAAGCCTCGGTCCAACCCTTGATAACCTGATTAGCACGGAGTGACAATGGCTGCTTGCGCTGGTAGCTGCTATCGAATACCTTGCCATCGATAGTCTTACCCTCGTAGTTTACTTCTACCATAGAAGTATCCTTTGGCATAGGACCATTACCAACCTTGATAACTTTATACTGAAGACCTGATGGCAATGTTACAACACCAGCCTTCTTCTTGTTTGCAGCGAGGAACTTAACACCAGCAGCCTTGTTTGCGCCATACTGCTTCTCTGCGTTCTTAGCTTTGATAGCCTGCATCTTTGTCTGAGCAATCATCTGTGCCTGCTGAGCATTGAATTTTGGCTTAGCCTTGCTTGAAGTTCCATCGATGAAACCAGCGAGGAAATTCTTCATAGAGATAGTCTTGGTTGAATCATCACCAAATACCTCGTGATTAATTCCTGGCATCATCTGGGTTGCAATCTGCTGACCAATCTGAATACCTGCATAGTAAGCAGCCTTCTTCTTATCGTCGCCAGCGTTAGCACCGTCCTGAAGACCCTTGATAAACTCATCCATGTAGGTAGTGTCAATCTGCATACGACCTACAAGATAATCCTTCAAACCCTGAGTTTGAGACAAACCAATGGCATAGCTCATTGTATCGACATCGTCCTTGAGGTCTGCCTTAGGAGTTGAATTGCCACAACCTACGAATGTTGTTGCTGCAAGAGCTACGAGAGCTCCGAAAAATACTTTTTTCATTGATATTAAAATTTTAATTTCTTTCTATTTACTTTACTGCAACGAGCTCAACATCGAAGATGAGAGCTGCATAAGGAGGAATTGACTGACCTGCGCCGTTCTCGCCATAAGCAAGGTTGTAAGGGATGAAGAAACGATATTTGGCACCCTCCTGCATGAGCTGAAGACCTTCTGTCCAACCTGCAATAACCTGATTGAGACCAAATGTAGCGGTCTGACCACGGTCGTAGCTACTGTCAAACTTAGTACCGTCGATAAGGGTTCCCTCATAGTGGCACTCTACTTTGTCGGTAGCCTTTGGCTTCTTACCGTTACCCTCGCGGAGTACCTGATACTGAAGACCTGAAGGCAATGTTACAACGCCTTCCTTCTTTCCATTCTCCTCAAGAAACTTCTCGCCGCCTTCCTTTGCCTTAGCAGCCATCTCTGCCTGTTTGTTCTGGAAGAACTCGTTTACCAACTGCTGACCTTCCTGGTCGGTTACCTGTGGCTCCTTACCAGCGAAAATATCTTTTAATGCCTGAGCAAAATCATCAACATTAACCTCTGATGCTCCCATACCTGCGAGCTGACGGGCAATACCAAGGCCCAGTGCATAACTAACTTTGTCCATGTTTTCTCTTTAAAATGTATAATGTGCTTGTTTTAAAACGAGGACAAAGATAATAATTTTATTTTATAGCAAGTACACATTTACAATAAAATTACTACTTTTGTATAAAGTTAATATGTAAGCCTCACCCCAGCCCTCCCCGAAAGGGAAGGGAGAAAAAATAGCTGAGGTGTTCTTTTAGAATGTTAGCCCTTCCCCTTTCACTTCCCCCGGAAGCGGGGGAAGTGAAAGGGGTGTAAAGACTATTGAGGGATGGGAGAGGCCGATAAATATTTTGCTTATGAAGAAAATCGTATTCCTTACAGGTGCTGGTATGTCGGTGGAGAGCGGTTTCAAGACATTCCGTGGTAATGATGGCTTATGGGAGAACTATCCCGTAGAGCAGGTGGCTACACATGAGGGGTGGGAAAAAGACCCAACTTTGGTAACTAATTTCTATAATATGTTACGTGACAAACTATGGGATGCTCAGCCTAATGAGGGTCACCGACTAATAAAGGAGCTTGAAAAGGATTACGAGGTTTGTGTCGTTACGCAAAATGTTGACAACCTGCATGAAAAGGCTGGCTCTTCTAATGTTATTCATCTTCATGGCGAACTCACTAAAGTGTGTTCTTCTAATGATCCATACAACAACACGTACATACAGGAGCTTACACCTGATAATCCTCATGTAGAGCCAGGCACAAAGGCTGGCGATGGTTCGCTTCTTCGTCCTTTCATAGTGTTCTTTGGAGAGAGTGTACCAATGATAGAACCTGCTGTATGGGAAGCTCAACAAGCCGATATCTTTGTTATCATCGGTACAAGTCTTAATGTTTACCCAGCTGCTGGTCTTGTGCAATATGTATCTCCCTCAACTCCTATTTATCTCATTGATCCCAACCCTGTTGCAGGAGGACATAACCGCAACATCATCCATATTGCAAAGGGGGCAAGCGAGGGAATGCGAGCTTTGCGAGCAAAGCTACTTAATAATGAATAATGAAGCGCACGACGCTTTAGAGTTAGGAGATAGAAGTTAGGAGTTTATTGACTACAGCATAGATAATTTATAATTCTATAACTCAAAATCGCACGAAGTGCGACTAACTCATAATTCCTAACTTCAAACTCCTAATTGATATTAATAAAAAAAGGATTCCACTTTTGCGTGGAATCCTTTTTTATTAATATCTAAAGCTGCTTCCTCCAAGGAACTCACGAAGCAAACTGGTAGGTGGAATATCCTTTTCGGGTACAGTTTTAAACTGACTCAAGAACTTCAATAATCTATAAGCCTCGCTGTATTCTTCGCAATTTTCTGGTACCTGTTCAAGCAAAGGAACAGCTTGTTGCTTGAGCACTGCAAGTTCAAATATCATAGCTGTATTGAACATTGCATCAGCATTCTCCTGATAAGGGAAAATCCATTTGTTTTCTCCTGCACGCACGCTTGGCCAACGACGGATTGATTCTTGTGCACTAACACCACGATACTTGTAGTCGCGCACTATGCGACGAAGCAGTCGGTTGTCGGTGTTTGGGATATAGTTATGATTATCCAACAGAATTGTAGTTAAGGCTGAGGCATATACGCGGAATTTTTGTTCTTCTGGGATGAGTGCTGTAAGCTCTGGGTTCAAGGCATGAATACCTTCAACGATGAGCACATCGTTTGGTCCCATTTTTAGTTTTCTACCACTCATCTCGCTCTTTCCTTTTTGGAAATTATATTTTGGCAGTTCAACTTCTTCACCACGGAAAAGAGCATTAAACTGCTTGTTTATAAGTTCCAGATTAAGAGCATAGATGCTTTCGTAATCGTAGTCGCCAGAGGCATCCTTGGGTGTTTCCTCTCGGTCCACGAAATAATCGTCAAGAGAAATGGGTAATGGTTTGATGCCATTGGTGAGCAATTGAATACTTAATCGCTTACAGCTTGTTGTCTTTCCTGATGACGAAGGACCTGCTAACAGCACTAATTTCACGTTCTTGCGGTTGGCAATCTCATCGGCAATACGTGATATTTTCTTTTCTTGTAGTGCCTCTGATACATTTATCATTACTGTGGCATAGCCTAAGTTGATTGCTTCGTTAAGGTCGCCCACGGTACGCAGTCCGAGTATCTTTTGTCTTCTGTGATGTTCTTTGAATATCTCAAACATCTTGTCTTGATGTGTCATCTCTGGCAGATGAGCTGGATTTTTCTTGTCTGGCAGGCGAAGCAACAGACCGTCGTAATATTTTTCAATTCCAAAAAGATATAAGTCTGAGGTATTTGTGAGCAACGAACCATAGTAGTAGTCAACATAATCCTCTATCTGATAATATGTTGCGTAAAGGCGTCCGCTATTCTTTAATAGCTTAACCTTTGCTTCATCGCCTACTTCTTGGAACTTGGCTATAGCCTCTTCCAATGTAACGTTATATCTGCGTATTGGCAGCTTGGCATCTATTATCTCCTGCATTCGTGTGCGAATCTGTGCAACATCCTCAAGGTCAACAGGGTGTCCTATATTCAAGTCCACGTAGTAGCCATTTGATACAGGGACATCAATAACAACCTCAGATTTTTGGTATAGGTCACGAACAGCTTTGCATAGTACCATGAATAGGGTACGGGTGTAGTTTCTGTGACCAGAATCAGAATGCATATCAAGAAATCTCACGGTCTTATTGTTATAAATGCGATAATGCAATCCCTCAACTTTATTGTTTACCTTTGCTGAGATGGGACCGAATTTCATGTCAAGTCCTGTTAGTTTGAAAATATCAAGCAGACTGCTTCCTACTGGTACATCATAGGTCTTATCGTTGTTCTTACAAAGAATCTTTAAACTATCTTTCATATCGTTTTTCACTTAATGTTACACATATGTCATTAGGATATCCCATACTGCTATGATATGGCAGATGCTTCCTGCCAGCACAAAGAAATGGAACACCGTGTGCATATACTTCTTTTTGTTTATGCTGTAGAATACTGCTCCTGTAATATAACAAACTCCTTCGGCTACCACCCATAGGAAAGCAGCTGTTGAGAGGGCGTCAATAACGGGTTTCATGGCAAGCAACACCGAGAGTCCCATACCCACAAAGGTTATTGTTTCGAGGTTGCTGTGGCTTTTCAGTTTGTGGAAACTTGATATTGTTCCTGCTATGGCGCAGGTCCACACGAAGATGAACAGCACCCAGCCCCAATAGCCATGTTCGCGCATGGCAATGAGTGTTATTGGTGAATAGCTTCCGGCAATATGCCAGTAGATAGCAGCATGGTCCCATTTGCGTAGGTGTTCTTTCCATTTGCTGTAGGGCGAAATGGCATGGTACACTGTACTTGCTACATAGCTGAAGAGCATACCCACAAGATATAGTATCACTCCTGCTGAAGCCCATCCGTTGGCATGGCTGAAACACCAATAGAGGAATATAGTGCCAAAGACTATGCCAAGCACAATTCCTCCAAAGTGCGACCATGTGTTCCACAACTCCTCCGTGTGGGTGTAGAAGATGTTTAGACCTCTCTCCAACCCTTCCCTTGAAGGGAGGGGCTTTATATTGCTTTTATTATTCATTTATATTTTTGTGATATTCCTGTTTTATATCTCCCTCCCTTTCGGGGTTTCTGTCCCCCGGGAACGGGGGAACCGAAGGGGGTGTAAAGACTATTGA
>DGRY01000134.1:0-211 GCA_002391185.1 Prevotella sp. UBA4376 | reverse complement strand
GAGGGAAGGGGAGAGGTTTATTCTATTGTGAAATCAAGTTGCTTCTTCTCGAGGTTTGCCTTTGCTACCTTGATGCGAATGGCATCTCCAAGCTGATACTTATGATGATGACGGCGACCCACAAGACAGAAGTTGCGTTCGTCAAAGTCGTAGTAATCGTCGTCAAGATCGCGCATAGGAATCATACCCTCGCAATGGTTCTCGTCAATCT
>DGRY01000198.1 GCA_002391185.1 Prevotella sp. UBA4376 | reverse complement strand
GTTGAGGAAATCGACTACAACTTCCCCAAGGGTGATTACTACCCCACAGAGAATCCATTCGCATAAGTCGATAGATTATCTCAATTATAAGAGCCGCAACCTTTTTACAGGGTTGCGGCTTATTTTGTTTTGTAATAGATTCAATTACAGTCCGAACTTATAACCAATAGTGAATTGGAATACGCTGTTCTTGGTTCCATCTCCTCCTGGTACAGACAATATCTTTGTTAAACCTGCATTATAACGGAGCTCCAACTCCACGTTATTGAAATCGTACGAGATACCAACGGGAATAGACAGATCGAACTTGTGAAGTGTTACATCCATTCCTGCTGCTTTGTACGACTCCTCAAGTCCTACTTCTGCATCAACACCATTGCTACTAATCTTCACCTTGTCGTTGATCAGGAATCCAGGCTGCAAACCTACCTTTACCGATAGGTTATCAGTAACGCGACAGGCTGCAATTACAGGCACGTTGATATAGTCCATCTTGATGGTGCCATCGATACCTTGAAATTTAGCCTTACAACCCTGTTGAGAATACATAGCGCCAAACGACAGCGCAACCTTGGGTGAAGCTACATAGCCAAATTCTCCTCCTACTGTGAATGCTGTACGTGTTTTCGCATCGTTGTCATTCGTCATTGTAGTAAAGTTAATACCAACTTTGGGCATGAAGCTCCATTCGCCCACACCATTCTGTGCAAAACTGCACAACGAGGTTGACATCAAGACAACCATCGATAGAATTTTCTTTTTCATCTTTAGTTTTTTTTTGAGTAATTAATATTGTTGTGATAAAACATTAAGTTCGCACATTTCATGGTGCAAAGGTAACTATTATTTTCTAAAAGATGGTATACTATTCCAAAAAATTGATTTTATAAAAAAATCCCTCATCTCTCACATAATCTCTCGAAACCCGCATAAACACAGGTGTTTCAGGATGTGAGAGATTATTTTTATCCCTCACATATCTCTCACATCATCCCTCACTTTTGTTGTCTGTCATTGAATTAGTACGTGATAGATCGGGTGAGAGATAAGTGAGGGATGAGGTGAGGGATCAAGTGAGGGATGATTTTTCAAGAAGTCCCTGTTTATGCGGGTTTCGAGTGGTTTAAGTGAGGGATTGAGAGATTTTTGAAAAACTCTATAAAAATAAGAATCGTCTTTCTTGTTCGAACTATGTCTTTGAATGGTTCGAATTATGTCTTCAGGTTGTTCGACCTACACCTTATAGTGTATTCCCTTAGGTGGAATAGTTTATTCCCAACTTGGGAACGATTCATTCCCAACGTGGGAATAAATTCTAAAACTAATAATGTAGCGTTACCCCATCGCTTCCCACTTCTAGCGTAGCTTTTACACCCGTTAGTAGTGGGAAGTTTTTTAGGTGAGCATGACCTACTGGGAAGTCGTAGCATACAGGTATGTGCCAATGCTGTAGGTATTCGTGCAGGATGGCATACATATCGTCAAAGCCATTCTCTGGGTGCTTGTACTTATTGAATTGACCAACGATAACGGCACGGACATGGGATTGTAAGCCACGAACCTCGATATTGTGCAGCATGCGGTCTACTTTGCTCATCCCCTCGCCTGTATCTTCAATAAACAGTATGATATCATCCAGCATTATTGGATCGAAATCAGAGCCGGCCAGATCGTTGAACACACTCATATTGCCACCAACGATAGTTCCCTCAGCCTTGCCTGTTATATTAAGGGGATGGGGAGCTACACGATAGGTTGGCAGATCACCAGCAAGCATACGACGCAAAGCCTGACTAACGGTATCTGTTCCCTCGTAAGTCTTCAGTGCATAGCACATCGAACCATGAATGCCCTTTACCCCAGCTCTTGCCTCAGCACATAGCAAGGCTGTAACGTCGCTAAAGCCGATAATCATCTTGGGGTATTGTCTGAGTGTATCAAGCGATAGACGCGAAAGAAGATGAGCCGCACCATCACCACCTCTCGAGCACATAATTGCCTTAACTGATGGCTCGCGTAAGGCCCATAATAAATCACTTAGTCGCTCATCGATAGTGCCTGCAAAACCATGATAATCGTTTAGTGCATTAGGCGCTACCACACAATGATAGCCCCACTTCTCAAGAGTACGGATTCCACCATTAATCGTTGTGGTATCAGTAGCGCTCGATGGTGATATGATAGCGATTGTATCGCCTGGATGCAAAAATTGTGCTGAAAGCGAAAGCATCCAGCAGAGCATCAGCGATATCAGGCAACACTTCTTCATATTGCTGGCAAAAGTAGCAAATTATTTTGGGATAACGATTATTTAAGTCGAAAATTTTGCTGCAACACAACAAATACGACACACTATCCCCAGTCCTCCCTAGGCAGGACTTGAGTCCTTTAGTAGGAGTACTGCAGTACTTCCTAAGGAGGACTGGAGTCATCCCCTATCAGTACTCTTGCTAGCATTAATGGTTTCACAAGAAATAAAAAAGCTACGTTTTCATCAAAACATCTCAACACCTCACTCGAATGCTCTGAAATCCTTTGCCACAAAGCGTTTCAACCACGTGAGGTGTTTCGCAAACACCTCACTCAACACCTCAAGATCACCTCATCTTGCTTTCAGTTTACAATTCGGAAAAAGTGAGATGTTAAGTGAGTAGTTGAGTGAGATGTTCAACAAACACCTCACCCTGTGCAAATCCTTTGTACATAAGGCTTTCATGGCATTCGAGTGAGGTGTTGAGTAGTTTTTGCTAAATTCTGAAATACTTCGGCAGTTCCTTGTATATGTACTGGGCTGTTAGGGAAGTATCTGATAGATAGTCGTAATGTATCTATCCAATAGGTTACGGCTCGTCTTTTTGTACACGCTGCAACATAACAAATACGACAAGAGCGAGAAAAAGTTTGGTCATAATTATTATTAGTAATTATTATTTAATACTTTAATATAATTTATTATATTAAACATCATTACCCTTTTCCCATCTGTCCAATGTGGTTGACCAAACTTTTTCTCATTCCTGTCGTAAATTACAAATATCTTTTTTTTCTTCATTTTGGCTGCAAAGTTATGCATAAAAAATGAATCAAACGCACATTATATCTTTATTAACTATCGAAATACCTAAAACGAGGTATTCATTTAGGCAGTATGGCGCAGACAGAAAAGTCCCGTGATGTGAAAGTGGCTAACCGCGAACATTATGAGGCAAAGAAACTAATAAATACTTGGCGATTGAGTAAAAAAGTGAAGTATTTAGTGTATTTTGTTTCAAAAACTTGCCGGTATCGGCAAAAAGTTGTATATTTGGGGCGTGAATTGGCGTAAAAACTTGCCGATAGCGTTGAAACATGGAGTATATATCAGTTAGAAAGTTTTCAGAAAAGTACGGTATTTCTGAGCGTACGGCTCGAAATTACTGTGCTCAGGGGAAGATAGAGGGGGCTTTCTTAACAGGAAAGACCTGGAATATTCCTGCAGATGCCGTCGTCCCTAAACGTGGCGAAACAAAGAAAAAGGTATCGCCACTATTATCTGCACTAAGAGAACAGAAAGCCTCAAAGCTGAAGGGAGGTATTTACCATCGCACACAGATTGACTTGACATATAGCTCTAATCATATTGAAGGTAGCAAACTGACGCACGACCAAACGCGATATATCTTCGAAACAAACACAATAGGCATAACGGATACGGCTGTGAATGTGGACGACATAGTTGAAACTGTTAACCATTTCCGTTGCATCGACTATATCATTGACCATACTGAAGATAAATTGACTGAGGATTTGATAAAGCATCTACATCTTTTGCTGAAATCAGGAACCTCAGACAGCCGTAAGGATTGGTTTGCTGTGGGTGATTATAAACGATTACCAAATGAGGTGGGTGGACAAGATACTTGTGCGCCAGAGGACGTACACAAGCAGCTGAAAGCCTTATTGGATGAGTATAACCAGAAAAAAAATATATCATTCGGGGATATTCTCGATTTCCATGTACGCTTTGAACAGATTCATCCTTTCCAAGATGGTAATGGCCGTGTTGGTCGATTGCTGATGTTTAAGGAGTGTCTAGCCAATCATATCGTGCCCTTTATCATTACCGATGAACTGAAGATGTTTTATTATCGCGGTCTCAAAGAGTTGGGACATATTGACGGCTATCTGACAGACACTTGTCTGACAGCTCAGGATATGTATAAAGATTTGCTGAGATACTTTAGAATAAAAGTATGATGCGGGAGGGCTGACTAAGTAATCGCTTTCTTCGACCCCATGATTTCCAATCATTATTCTGTTTGTAGTACTATTTTTTGTAAATTTTGTAAAAAAGTAAGCATTTTATTTGTTTATTTTGAATTCTTTTTCTATTTTTGCAGAAAATTCGGGGAGAAATCCGGATTTAATGCATTAGCTTATTATTTCGCACTTACCGAAGAAGCCTAGGAAACTTATTTTGGAATAGTTCGATTTATGAGCATGGGAAAAGCCTGAATGGCATTTCCTCACTTCAACTTAGCTATGCACACGCTTTTGGCGTGGAGCATTCTTAGACGAAGTGAGGGGTTCCATTTCCTAGGCTCGCCCCTTAGGTAAGTGCATAAGGATGGCCACGCCATTCTTTGTATCCCCCTTGCATTCCCTTATTTATTAACTTCTAAATTATAAGCGTTATGAGAAAAGTATTATTGAGTTTAGCATTGTGCTGTATGTCAGCTATGTCATTTGCACAGAAAGAAGTAACAATCAAGGCAGGAACACTCATTCCTTTCCAAGCTGTTAACACAGTTAAGGCTGCTGATGTTGACGAGGGTCAGAAACTGAATTTCAGAGTAGCTCGCGACATTGTTGTAGACGGCGTAACAGCAATTCCTTATGGATCAATGGCTAATGCAACTATTACAAAAGCCAAGAAATCATCGTGGTGGGGTACACGTGGACGTTTGGCTGCATCAATCACAGAGATTGTAATGCCTGATGGTACTGTTATTCCCATCCAGAATGGAAATTTCGAAATCAAGGGTAAGAACAGAACTGCACTTTCAGTTGTATTATTCTTATTTGTTACTATTCCAGGTTGTGCTATTTGTGGTTCAAAGGCCGAGATGCCTGCTGGATATGAGATTGTAGCAAACGTTGCTGCTAACACAAAGTTAAAGGTTGATTAAAAAAGTTGAAACATAAGAATAGGAGAATAGCCAATTGGCTATTCTCCTATTTTTACTTTATTTAGACATTATCCATTAAAAATAATGCAATCCTACCACACAAAAACACTTGTATATTTTTGCAAAATGTGTGTATAAAAATAATGCAGATACTATAAACAATTAATCATTCTTATCTGTGAAAAGTTGATTTTTGAAGAATTGAATAGCTTTCTTCAATGGTTCGAGGTCGTTTTTTATAATACTGAAAACTTCTTCTGCGTCAACATCGAAATAGTGATGGGCAATGATGTCTCGCGCTCCCATAATTTTTTTCCAGTCAATAGACGGATATGTAGGAAACAGTTTCTTTTCTGTTAGTTTATCGAGAGTCTTTACACTTTCTCCTAAGGCGATTATTACCATACATGCAGCATCTAATTTTTCCATTCCCCATGGAGAAAGCAAAAAGTCGTTTGCAGAATGAACTTGGACATTTCGTTCTACCAATCTGCTTATGGCTATTTCTATATTATTGAGGGTCTCATAGACCATTGCTATTTTATCAGTAGACTCTAATTCCATACTTTAATATTTGGTTTTTGAGCAGTTGATTCATACCGTCTCTTAAACGTACAACATCAACAGAACAACCTAATAGTTCTTCTAAATAAACTTTTACACCAGCCCGATTGAAAAGGTTCGGTTTCATCTCAA
>DGRY01000146.1:2344-4391 GCA_002391185.1 Prevotella sp. UBA4376 | reverse complement strand
TCTTTTCGTCTTTATTTTCTTTTATATTAAGAGAAAAATACAGAGTATATTCACTTACGAAACTTCAGTTAATTACATAAAAAAAGCTAAAACAAGAATAAAAAAACAAGCATAAATTAGTTTATTGTTCTAAAAATTGCTATTTTTACAGCATGATTACGGATTTAGAACATATTGGTAATATTCCTGTCAGCACATCGGCTGTAGCATCCTTGTTTCCTGAAATGAAAGCAGGAAATCAGAAAGTGCGCAATCTTGAAGCAGCTGGTCAAATCATCCGTCTTAAGAGGGGGCTTTATGTTGTCAGCCCGAAGGTCTCGCGAGTGGCTTTGTCAACCGAGTTGATAGCAAATCATCTCTATGCCCCCTCATATGTATCCAAGCAAACAGCCCTGCGCTATTACGGGCTAATTCCCGAAACGGTATATACTACACAGTCAATGACCGTAAAGCATTCCCGCAACTTCGACACACCTGTTGGACGCTTCGAATTTCAGAACATAGCACGTGAAGCCTTCTCAATTGGTATCACATACATCAACAAACAGAGCTATTCTTTTCTGATTGCAACACCAGAAAAGGCTCTTTGCGACATGATTGCCAATTCGCCCATGGTGAATCTTCGTTATCTTAAGGATGTAGAGATCTATCTGGAAGAGGACATCCGCATGGATATTGAAGACTTCAGAAACATGGATGTTACTATCTTCGAGCAATACGCTCAGACTGGCAAAAAGGCCAAGTCGGTTGCCACCCTTATTAAATATCTTAGGAAATGAGTACAAACGAAATATTCAACCAAATGCTGTCTTCATACGATTTAACCACAGAGCAGCAGCAACGCAATGCCACATTCGAGGTCAACCAGCAGATAATCTTGGCTGGACTCTATAATGGTGGATTCTTTAACGAAGCGGCCTTTTATGGTGGCACTTGCCTACGCATATTCCATGGATTGCAACGTTTTTCCGAGGACATGGATTTCTCTCTCCTGGCACCTAACGAAAGATTCGACTTCACACAGTACTTCCAACCCATTATTGACCAGTTTGCACTTGTCGGTCGTGATGTTGAAATCAAGAAAAAGGACAAGAAGAGCTTTGGGAAGGTGGAGTCTGCTTTCTTGAAGGACAATACGGATGTATTTGACATAACCTTCCAGACTGAGAAATCGATTAAGATCAAAATAGAGGTTGACACCCAACCGCCCATGAAGTTCAATACCGAGCAGAAGCTGCTTCTGCTGCCAGAGTCGTTCATGACGCGTTGCTTCACGCTTCCTGATCTCTTTGCAGGTAAGATGCACGCACTGGTTTATCGAACATGGAAAAACCGTGTAAAAGGTCGTGACTGGTATGACTTCGAGTGGTACGTGCGCCATAGCATCCCACTTAGCTTTACACATCTTCATGAGCGAGCTATAGAATTCAACAATGAGGACATCACCAAGGATTCATTCCTTGAAAAGCTGAACGAACGTCTTGCCACTGCTGACATCAATCAGGTAAAGGCAGACGTTCTGCCATTTATCCGAAATCCCAAAGAAATAGAGATCTGGTCTAAAGACTATTTCTTGCAACTCGCTCAGATGATTAAATTTGAATGAAAAGTGAAACAGCCCCCCAGGCGCGAAGCAAAGCTAGCGCTTCGCTAAAGGATAAATGAGAAATGATAAATGATAATATATATTTTGCAAAGAAGAAAATGTGTATGAATGGAACTGGCTCAAGATGAGACCATGATAAAGTTGAAGCCAAGGCTTTTGGAAAGCAAGTTTTCCAAGCCTTATCATCAACTTGTCACCTCCTATAGAGGTGTTTCATTCATACACCTGAAAATAAAGTGCTGATGCACCAATGCGCAATCGCGCAAAGGATATCAAACAAAAAACCTCCACGAAAGGGAAAGGAGTACAAGCAGCCGTTAATGATCGCTAATGAGACGTTAATTGGAACGTTAATGAAAACAGAAATATTAACGAACAATTATACGATTAATAAGCCTCTCCCAACCTCCCCAAAAGGGAAGGAGTACAAGCAGCCGTTAA
>DGRY01000146.1:0-2236 GCA_002391185.1 Prevotella sp. UBA4376 | reverse complement strand
CTGAAATATTAACGAACAATTATACGAACATTATACGGAGAACTCTACAGAGAAATAGTCGCCGTTAATGATCGCTAATGAGACGTTAATAAGAACGTTAATGAAAACAGAAATATTAACGAACAATTATACGATTAATTATACGAACATTATACGGAGAACTGTCCGCCGTTAATGATCGCTAATGGGACGTTAATAAGCCTCTCACAAAAGGAAAGGAGAACAAACTGCAATTTTGACTTTGAAATTTTGAACATTAAACTTTAATAGCAAGAAACTCAAGCAAGTTGGTTAGCCCTTTCCTTTTGGAGAGGGATGGGAGAGGCTACTCCACAATCCAATCGCTGACAGTTCCAGTTTCTGTGCTGAATGTGCAACCAATCTTGAATAGTTTCCTGCTATCGTTTGCATATTCACGGGCATAGCCTTTTTCATTAATCTGGGCAATAGCTTCTGAAGCAGGACGGTTGAGCTTGTATTCAAAGATATAAATATACTTTGGTGTTTCAACAACAAAATCTGCTCGTCCCTGACTTGTCTGCTTCTCATGATAAATGGTGTAAACACTCATCATGCGCATAAGCAAATAAACGGTATATTGGAAATAGCGTTCCTGCTCACGCTCATTCTCATTGCGTCGAGCAGAATAAGGTATGCTGGCAAGGAATGATGTAAGCAAATCACGATACTTATCTGTGTCGCCTTGTTTGAGTGCCCTAACCATTTGCGATGCAGCAGTAGATGGTTGTTCCTTGGAATTGAAATAATTGGCAGAAACCAAAGAAATAAATCCTTTGGTTACTTCATCATTAGGGAAGTCAAGCAAGTATTGCTGCATATCGGGGTCATAGCCTTTTATGGTAAGATAGCCACTCTGATAAATCATTGGCAGAGGTTGTTCAACATCAGCTTTATAATCTACGAAATCTTGAACATCATAATATTTTCCCACCATTTCATTGAGGTTTTCCTCACAATGACTCAGCAAACGGATAAGATAGGTTGGTGTGCCACTCTTGAACCAATAATCGCTAATCTGCATATTGGCAAAGGCATTCAAAATACTGAATGGGTTATAAATATCAGTCATGCGGTAACTGAAATGGTAGCCATCATAATGGCGCTTGAGCTTTTGCCACATATCCTCTTCTGTAGAATCAAAGTTACCTGCAAGTTCCTTAATCTCGTCAGCGAACACAGAACGTAATTCTTCTGTGGTTATACCGCAAAGCGCATCATATTTTGCCGTCATGCTGATATCATAAGGCTGATTGAAGCCACTGAACACGCTTACCTGTGAGAACTTGGTTACACCTGTGAGAAGTACAAACTGAAGGTCAGGATCAGCATCCTTGAATACGGCATAGAAACCTTTCAAGATGTTGCGGTTATATTCTTCAAGCGACTTTTCAACATTATTTTCAATGATGGTGTCTGAAATATCAAGAACATCAAGCAATGGTTTATCGTATTCATCAATGAGCACAACACATCGAAGGCCTGTTTTATCGTGAGCACATTTAAGCACTCCCTTAAATCTATCGCCTAAGTTTATGGCAAACTTGTCCCTACCATAAATCTCTTCATATTTTGCAACAAACGCTTCAAGACTTTCTGCAAGTTCTTGTGGATTTGAGAAATTGTGATTACCAAAAGAAAGATAAAACACGGGATAGTGCTTCCAGTCTTTTTCCAAACTATCAATAGCAAGACCTTTGAAAAGTTCCTTTTCTCCTTCAAAATAATATTTCAGAGTGGATACAAGAAGTGATTTTCCAAATCGACGAGGGCGACTCAGAAAATAGATTTTTCCATTTGTAACCAAGTCATAGATAAGTGCTGTCTTATCTACATATACATAACCATCTTCTACAATGGATCTGAAATCTTGTACTCCAATAGGATATTTCATAACTTTACTATTTTGCTATCTGATTGCAAAGATAGTGCAAGGAAGTGAATTTACAAAGGAAAAGACAATGAAAATTACGATAATGATAGTAGCCTCTCCCCCCACAGGCGCGAAGCAAATGATAGTAGCCTCTCCCCTTCCCTCCCCGATGGGGAAGGGAGTACCAACTGTTTACGTTCCTTGCATGAATAATTATGAAGAAAAACCAAGAAAACACATCTTCAAAGGTTATCATTTCTTCGAAATGGTTGTGCTCTTAAGATGCTAATTTAAAAGCAAGCTTTTATTAGCACCTTTATATCACAAGCCTTACGGCAGAAACCT
>DGRY01000087.1 GCA_002391185.1 Prevotella sp. UBA4376 | reverse complement strand
CAATTCCTACTTTTTGGTAACTATCTAACCCAAAAGTGCCTTCTTGTGTGTATAAAAATATCGCCTTACTTTTGCACTCGAAATTAAAACAAACAGTATTCACATATTAATAAAGATAAAGACAATGAAACAGATTGAGACAACAAAGAGCGGTAAGAATTACAAAGTGATTAACATTGGAAAAATAAGTGACTTGATGAACTATGAACTTCCTCTTGGTCCCGACGTCACACTTCATGGCAAGGTGTTCGCTGGTCAGGCCGTAGGTGCAACAGGCAGCGATTTGTCGTTCCAGATACTTGTACCCGGTCAGGACAGCGGTTTCCTGCACACTCACAAAAGCCACGAGGAGCTTTACATTATCCTGAAGGGTGAGGGTATGTATCAGGTGGATGGCGAGTTGATTCCCGTTAGTGAGGGCAGCATCATCCGCGTAGATCCTGCTGGCAAACGTGCACTGAAGAACACCGGCAGCGAGAACCTGACAATGATGTGCATACAATACAAAGCAAATACTTTCACTGAGGCCGACAGTCCTATGGAGGATGGTGTAATCCAGCATGACGAACTGAAGTGGTAAATCCTAAAATAATGCTCAACAAAAAAAGGCTTGCTGGTTTGCAAGCCTTTTTTGTTTTTATTCTTCTGTTTCCGTCTTTTTTCCGAAATGCGGATCAATCTTCACAAAGGCAGTAACAACAAATGTGATGATGCAGAACACCATTACCAAGATGAAGAAGTGACGATAGCCCAAACTATCCTTAAGCCAACCTGATACCATTCCGGGCAACATCAAACCTAAATACGAGATTCCAGTACATATTGCATAATGAGAGGTTTTGAAAGCTCCATTGGCAAAATAAAGCATAAACAACGTGAGGGCTGTGAAACCTAATCCATAGCCAAACTGCTCTATAAACAAACAGGTACTGATAAGCCACAGATTGGATGGCAGAGCATAGCTCATATATACATACACAATGTCGGGCAGGGTTAACGCTATCACAAATGGCCAAAGCCATTTCTTTAATCCGTCGCGAGAAGCCAGATAGCCTCCTACTATTCCACCACCAAGCAATCCTATCAAACCAATGGTGCCGTTGGCAACTCCAAATTCCATTGGTGACAAACCTAATCCTCCTTCACTTCCAGGACGCTGCAGGAAAGTGGTGGTCATCTTGCCCAATAATGCTTCTGGGAAACGATAAAGCATTATGAAAAGGATTGAGAAGAGAAACTCTTTCAATGGGAACTTAGTGAAGAAGGATATGAACATTTCTTTCATACCATTCATCACATCGCTTGCCTTTGTGTTGTTTCTGCTATCAGCAGCAGGACGTGGGAGAATGAAACCATGATAGAACCACAGGGCTATAAACAAGCCTGTGAGACCATAGAATATAAGGCTCCAGGTGAATGCTTTCTGATTGCGGAAATAAAGCTGCAGCACACCAGCCAAAGCTACTAATACTCCTTGTCCGAATATAACTGCTATGCGATAGAATGTGTTGCGGATTCCAACGAACAACGACTGGTCGTGATCGTCTAATTCCAACATATAAAAGCCATCGGCTGCAATATCGTGAGTGGCACTTGCAAATGCCATCAGGAAAAAGCATGCCATTGACCCTTGAAACCAAAATGGAGCATTCAACGTGAAGCCCACACCCGCAAGCGATGCTCCTATGAGCAGCTGCATGGTGACAACCCACCAGCGCTTGGTTTTATACAAGTCAACAAAAGGACTCCACAGGGGTTTTATTATCCATGGCAAATTAAGCCAGCTGGTGTAAAGAGCAATATCGGTGTCGCTCATACCCAGTTGCATATACATTGTAACAGCAACTACCGTGACCAGCACATTAGGCAATCCTTCTGCAAAATAAAGAGTCGGTATCCAACTCCAGGGATTTCTTTGTTTTTCCATTCTTAGTTAGTATATTTTTTTAATTTCGGCACCACGATAATAGTGCAGCAATATCTCGTCATACTTATATCCTTTGGCTCCCATCACGGCAGCACCTATCTGACACAACCCTACTCCATGTCCCCAGCCTGCTCCGATAAGTTCAAAGCGCTGTGGAACACCCTGTGCATCGGTATCGTATTTATCAACTACGAAAGCAGAGCTATACAGATGGCTTGCACTCAACACGCGACGAATCTCCAACTCCTTTCCTATTGTAAACGATGCCTTGGAACCAACAATCTTTAAGCGCCATATACGACCGCTCTTTCCTCTTTCCAATGGAACAAGGTCGAGGATGTCGCCAAAACTCATTTTTGTTTTATCCTCAATAAGTGTTTTTAGCTCTTGCTGCGAATAGTTCACCTTCCAACGATAGAAATCGGATGTTTCCTGATCATAATCGTTGAGCACCTGTGTCAGGATGCTCTTATCATTTGTGTTGCAATACGACTCGGGGCTCTCTCTAATCCATTTGTCGGCATTCGCCTCGATTGTAAGGTCAGGGAAATCGTTCTCATTTTCTGAATCTCGCAACGCTATAAGATATGGTTTCTTTATGTTCTCCCAACAATACTGAAATTCTTCGAGAACACCTCCACAGCTCTTATAAAAACGGGCATCGCATATCTCGCCATCATAACTAAGAATCATTCCCCTGGTGGCTGCAACGGCTTCTTTCACATGAGGAGATGTTTCCTTGGTTATGCCCTGATAACGCTGACAATGATCATCGGCACACACATCAAAGATGGTGTGGTCTTCACGGTCATACCAACGAATAAGCTCTGTATCAGTCTTCACAAACGAGAAAAAGCCATTGTTACCCTCTTTGGCAACATTCTTTCTCTTTTCCATCTGTGCCAACAACCAACTACGCGAAATAACAGCATGAGATTTAAGAAGCTCCATACTTGAAGTGGCGCTCATCTCGCTGGATATTACACTTTCAAGATACCATTCAACAGGCAACTGATTAATAGCACATATTTTCCCCTCTTCAACAACAAAGCGAAGGGTTCCCAAGAATGTTTGAGTTTCCTTGCGCTCCCAATGGAAATTTATGCCAATGACAACATCGTCAAGAGAAAAACTTGATTCTGAATCCTGTGGAGAAAATGTTATTTCGCGATAGCTATCACCATTCCATAGAATAGCTCCCTCTGAGAGTTCAACAGTTTGCTCACCCGAAACCACTTTTCCTTTTGCATTGTAAGGAGCATTAAGGATAAAGTGAACACGTTCAGCTGAAACAATGCCAACACTCACCTCTACTTGTTGATCGTTAGTTGTATTCATTTATTTTATTATGGATATATTAGATATATTAATTTGATGACAAAGGTAATGTAATTCAAAGACAATACAAAATAAATACATGCTTTTTTATGTGCGTTTTATTTGGTTTTTCCAAGCGCTTACACTATCTTTGCATTATGATTGAAAACAAAAAAACACTTTTGGGACTCACCCTCGACGAACTCAAAGATGTTGCTCGAAGCATTGGCATGCCAGCTTTTACTGGTGGCCAAATGGCTAAATGGCTATACGAGCAGCATGTGAAGTCGATTGATGAGATGACAAATATATCTAAGGCTAACAGAGCTAAACTTGAAGCAGAATACACCATCGGATGCGCTGCACCTATTGATGCACAACACTCAAAAGATGGCACCATAAAATATCTTTTTCCTGTAGAGGGCATATCGCCTAAGAACAACGATTTGTCGCAAACTCACAAATTTGTTGAAACGGTATTTATTCCCGATGATAATGGACACGCCACATTGTGTGTGTCAAGTCAGGTGGGATGCAAAATGAACTGCCTGTTCTGTCAAACAGGAAAACAAGGTTTCGAAGGCAGTCTTACTGCTGCCGACATTCTCAACCAGATTTATTCTCTCCCAGAAGTTGACCAGCTAACAAACATTGTATTCATGGGGCAAGGAGAACCCATGGACAATCTTGACAATGTGCTCAGAGCAACAGAAATTCTCACAGCCAACTACGGTTGGGCATGGAGCCCGAAACGCATTACTGTTTCAAGCGTAGGAGTAAAGAACAAACTAAAACGCTTCCTCGACGAAAGCCAATGCCAGGTAGCTATAAGTCTGCACTCTCCTATCCCAGAACAGCGTGCACAACTTATGCCTGCACAAAAGGGCATGCCAATAGAAGATGTTGTTTCGCTATTGAGCAACTACGATTTCTCGCATCAACGCCGACTAACATTCGAATATATCGTTTTCGGTGGAGTAAACGATTCAACTACTCATGCTAAAGCCATAGTAAACCTGCTACGTGGTCTCGACTGCCGTGTAAACCTAATACGCTTTCATCAGATTCCTAACGTACCACTACATGGAGCCGATGAAGCAAAAATGATTTCGTTCCGTGACTACCTCACAAAACACGGAGTGTTCACAACAATACGCGCTTCACGAGGACAGGATATATACGCAGCATGCGGACTACTATCTACAAGCAAGAAAATCGGAGAAATACGTCACCAAGAATAAAATATGGCACGACTGTTAGCAGCTCTACTCATTCTCTTCACTTTTGTATCATGCAATAAAACGAAGAGTTTGCTTCCTAATAGTGGAGGCAATGCTTTTGAGGTTGTGCTAATGAACGACAGTACAGGAATAGCAGCAAAAAGACTGCAACAACCGCTTGAAGGATTACCACAACAAGAGCCCACATTCACCGTTGTGCACAACAAAACACAACAACTTGAAGGCGTTATAAAATACTCACGCTGCATCCTAAACATAGCTCAAAAAGGCTATTGGATAGAGAAAAACAAATATGCTGCACCACAGCTTATTGTTCACTCTGATACAGCAAATCTTGAAAAGGCCATAGATCTCATAAATAAATTTGAGATGAAAAACCTTGAGAGTTTTTTAAAACATCACCGCAATGCGAAAGCTGAAGAACTGGTGAAAAAGACGTTTAACCTTGAGATGATGATTCCACAAGACATGACGTCGTCCATGAAACGCAAGGATTTCTTATGGCTATCAAATAATTCTGCTACAGCTATGCAGAACATCATCATTCTTCGTGGAAACGTTGATGATATGTTACGCAAGAATATGAAGGGAGAAACCAACGATATGTATATGACACTCGCCCATAACGGACTCTGGGAAATGAAAGGCGATGCCATGGGCGGTCCATACAAAGCAGCAAAAGTGAAGAATACAGATATAACTGTAATTGCATTCACCTATGCTCCAGGAAAAGAAAAAAGAAACCTAATACGGCAACTAACTGCCGCTCTACATACAATAAAACAATATGGAAAATAACAAGATTCGTGTAGCTATTACACATGGAGATACCAATGGTATTGGATATGAACTGATTTTTAAAACCTTTGCTGACACAGAAATGCTGGAGCTATGCACTCCGATTATCTATGGCTCTCCAAAAGTGGCAGCATATCATCGCAAAGCCCTCAATATTGAGGCAAACTTCACTATCATCAATAGCGCTGAGGAAGCACATGATGGTAGAGTGAACATTATTCCATGCTTCGATGAAGAAATAAAGATTGACTTTGGCATTCCAACACAAGAAAGCGGAACTGCAGCCCTGAAAGCCCTTGATAGAGCTATGACCGACTATCGTGAGGGATTATACGATGTGCTTGTCACAGCACCTCTTGACAGCAACAACATTCAAGGCCAAGGATTCCGTTTCCCAGGCCATCATCAATATATTGAAACAAGTCTTGGAGAAGGAAAAAAAGCACTCGTTGTGCTATGCAACGAACGACTACGCATAGCAGTAGCTACAAACGAAACTCTATCCTTGAAAGATGTGCCAGCTGCTATCACAAAAGAGAGTATCGAAACAAAGGCTACTCAGTTTTTCCAAACATTAAAAAGCGATTTCAATATCTCAAACCCTCGTGTAGCTATCCTTGCACTTAATCCAGGACAACCAGGAAAAGAGGAAAAAGAAATTCTACAACCTGCTGTTGAAGAACTCTTCGACAAAGGAATAGCTGCCTTCGGCCCTTACCCTGCAGACGACTTCTTCGGAAAAGGATATTACAACGATTTTGATGGAATTCTTGCCATGTATCACGATCAGGGAGTAGCACCATTCAAAGCTATTTCGCCTGAACCATGCGTAAAATTCGCTGCAGGACTACCAGTTATTGCAACTGCACCTGATAATAATGCAGGTTTCGATATTGCAGGACAATGTGTTGCTAATGAAGACAGCTTCAGAAATGCAATATATGCAGCCATCGACATCTTCCGTTGTCGAGAAAACTATGAAGCTCCTTACGCTAACCCATTACCTAAGCTCTATCACGAAAAACGAGAAGATGGAGAGAAGGTACGTTTCAACATTCCAAAGAAACGCGAAGGAAATAACGACAAGAAAGAAAATCATGGTCCAAAAACATTTGCCCCACACACAACAGATAACAAAGAAGAACATAAACAGACTCAAAATGTAACTTCAGAAAACACAACAGAAAATTCTGAAGCATAAAAGTCGTCATTTAATATGAAGAAAAAATATCAGAACGCCTTTTTCATATTTGGTATCACACTGCTAACCATTATGGTTACACAGCTCGATTTCCATCAAGTACAACAAGGACTCCAAAACGCAGGTTATTGGTTCTTTGCCGTGCTTGCGCTATGGGCATTTCTATATCTTTTCAACACATCGGCTTGGTATCTTATTATCAATAGCCAAGACGAAAACAAAAAAGATAACCACCAAAAGAATAAAATTGGCTTTTGGTGGTTATATAAACTTACCATTTCAGGATTTGCACTTAACTATGCAACCCCAGGAGGACTCATGGGTGGCGAACCATATCGCATCATGGCATTGGCACCAAGAATAGGCACAGAAAGAGCATCATCGTCGGTAATTCTATATGCCATGACACATATATTCAGTCATTTCTGGTTTTGGACCATCAGCATTATACTCTACCTTATAACTCAGCCCATCAATATCTTCATGGGAACTATTCTCACAGCATTTACTGTGTTTTGCGCCTTAGGAATATGGTTTTTCACCACAGGATACAGAAAAGGACTGGCATTCAGAGCCATGAACCTGTTAAACCACATTCCTTTTCTGAAAAGATGGGCAGGGCCGTTTATTGATGCTCATAAAGAACAACTCGACACCATCGATCAACAAATTGCAGCCCTACACAAACAAAACCCACGAACATTCATTTCGGCTGTTCTTCTCGAAATAGCATGCCGAATATGTTCGGCACTCGAAGTTTACTTCATACTTTTGGTTCTTACACCAAACGTAAACTATATCAGCTGCATACTCATAATTGCCTTCACAACACTATTCGCTAACCTATTGTTTTTCATGCCACTACAACTCGGTGGACGAGAAGGCGGATTCTATATGTCTATAACTGGATTTGGCTTTGCTGCTAACGCCGCTATTTTTGTTGCACTAATAGTACGAATAAGAGAGTTGGTTTGGACAGGAATTGGACTTCTGCTCATTAAACTCGAAAAGAAAAAATAACAAAAATATTCTGCCATTTTTTCAGTTATATCGAATTATTTGCGTAAATTTGTCACACAATGGATTCAAGAGAACTGCAAAAAATAAAACAAAGATACAACATCGTTGGTAACAGCGATGGACTCAACCGTGCTCTCGATATAGCACTTCAGGTTGCTCCCACCGATCTTAGCGTACTGATCGTTGGTGAAAGTGGTGTTGGTAAAGAAATTATTCCACGAGTTATACATGATAATTCACCACGTAAACGCGAGAAATACTTTGCTATAAACTGCGGTTCTATCCCAGAAGGAACCATAGATAGCGAACTCTTTGGACACGAGAAAGGCTCTTTCACAGGAGCAATAGGAGAAAGCGAAGGATATTTTGGAATAGCCAACAAGGGTACTATCTTCCTTGATGAAGTAGGTGAACTTCCTATGGCTACACAAGCACGATTGCTACGAGTACTCGAAACAGGTGAATACATACGCGTTGGTGGCACAAAAATAATGAAAACCGATGTGCGTATTGTTGCTGCAACAAATGTCAATATGCGTAAGGCTATTAGCGAAGGACGCTTTCGTGAAGACCTGTTCTATCGACTCAACACCATACCTATCCAAATGCCGCCTCTTAGAGATCGAGGGGAAGATATTGCACTTTTATTCAGACTCTTTGCAATGCAGATGGCTGAAAAATATCGACTTCCAAAGATTACACTTACAGACGAAGCCAGAGAAATTCTGCTTCAATATAAATGGCCAGGCAACGTACGACAGTTAAAGAATATCACAGAACAGATGTCTGTGTTGAGCGAAAAGAGAGAAATCGACGCTAACACTATGCTACGTTTTATCCCACGCGACACAGAATCAACACAGCTGGCTACAATAAACCAACCTGGCGAACACTCTTACGAAAACGAACGAGAGTTGTTATACAAAATTCTGTATGAGCTAAGAGGAAATGTGAGCGATTTGCGTCGAGACATGACAAATTTGCGAAAACAACTCGAAGAAGCCCGACAACTAAACGGCGCCGCAGGATTTCAAAAACCGCGACCTATCGTTGACGCATCATCAACATTACCTACTGTAAGCACTTCAAATGTTGCTCATGCTATAGACGACGAACCATTAGAAGCCATTGCAGAAGAGATTAACGAACCAGAGAATCTCAATCTTAACGACATCGGCAAACAAATGATAGAAAAAGCTCTTGAACGCAATGGAGGAAATCGAAAGAAAGCTGCTCACGAACTTGGAATATCAGACCGTACTCTCTACAGAAGACTCAAACAATACGGATTGGGAGAATAGTAAACAAAATATGAAGAAAAAATTTGCACATTATAAAATACATATAGGCGCCATAATCTGTTTGATTATGTTCTTATCTGCATGTAGCTTTAGCGGATACAGATTCAATGGAGCAAGCATAGACTACAGCAAAACAAAAACAATACAGATTGCCGACTTCCCTATTCGATCAAGCTATGTATGGGGACCGATGGGACCTATGTTCAACAATGCCCTTAAAGACAAATTTGCCAATTACACACACCTTGAACAGGTGAAACGTAATGGCGATTTAGCTATACAAGGACAAATCACCAACTACACACAGAGAAACAAATCGGTTTCAAGTGAAGGATATTCTGCACAAACCGAACTCACTATTACTGTAAATGTAAAATTCACCAATAGAACCAATCACAAACAAGACTTTGAACGCCAGTTCTCTGCATCACAAAGCTACGAAACAACACAAAGCTTAAATAGTGTGCAGGCACAACTCGTAGAACAAATGATTGATGATATTGTTGACCAAATATTCAACGCAACTGTAGCAAACTGGTAATGGAAATAGAACAACTCATAAAACATCCCGAGAAGATGAATCGCGAGACCCTTTACGATCTCCGTAGTCTTATCGCGCTCTATCCCTACTATCAGACAGCACGCATATTGCTGTTGCAGAATCTTTATATACTACACGATGCTTCTTTTGATGAAGAACTACGTCGCTCTGCACTATACATAACCGACAGACGAGTAATATTCAATATGGTAGAGGCTGCACATTATCAACTACGCACAAAGAGTACTACTGATAATGCTGCAAAAACAGACATCTCTGCAAAAAACAAAGAAGATCGCACAACAAGTCTTATTGATAGCTTCCTTGACCAGATTCCAAAAGAAGCAAAAGACGACAAGAAAACTGAAAAGCGTAAACCAACTCCAGCTGATGCTGCTGTTGACTATGTTGCATATCTGCTTGAAGCCGAGGAATTCGAGGAACAACCTGTAGAGCAGGATGATGACAACACTACACAAAACAAAGAATCTCAACAAGAAGACCGCACAGCAAGCCTCATAGATAGCTTTATTGAAGATGGTGGTTTCAACCTCCGAAATGATGACAACGAAGGCAAACCACTTGAATTTGAATACACACCGGAAATTGCAATAACAGCTCTTAACGACAACGAAGATAAAGAACCTGCAGAAAGCTATTTCACCGAGACATTAGCTAAAATATACATAAAACAAGGTAGATATGAGAAAGCTTTGGAAATAATTAAGCGTTTAAATTTGAATAATTCAAAAAAAAATGCTTACTTTGCAGACCAAATCCGTTTCTTAGAGAAATTGATAATAATAACAAAATAAAAAATAAAACAAAAAATGATTTACTATTTACTCGTAATTCTGATTGTCCTGGCTTCACTACTTATGATTGGAGTTGTGCTTATCCAGGAGTCTAAGGGAGGTGGACTTGCTTCTAACTTCTCTTCTTCAAATTCAATCATGGGCGTTAGAAAAACAACCGACATCGTAGAGAAAACAACATGGACACTTGCTGCTATCATGGTAGTACTCAGCGTATTCTGCGCTTACACCGCTCCACAGGCTGTTACAGACCAAAGTGTTATGGAACAAGCAGCAACAGAGAATGCAACAACAAACCCAACAAACACTCAGGGTTTTGGAACTGGTCAGCAGCAAACTCCTGCAGCAGATGCACAAAAAGCAACACCTGCTCAGCAGCAGAAAGCACCTGTAGCTCCAAAAGCACAACCTGCTAAATAAAAAAAGAAAAAAAGTTAGGGAAATATTTGGTCGTTACAAATATTTCCCTTACCTTTGCACTCGCTTTTGAGACATAAAGCAATAACCAATCATGGTGGATGTAGTTCAGTTGGTTAGAGCGTCAGATTGTGGTTCTGAATGTCGTGGGTTCGAGTCCCACCCTCCACCCTTAAACTCAGTAACTTAATGTTGCTGAGTTTTTTTTATTTTACCACATATAGAAAAACCCAATAAATCCCATCATCGCGTATGAAAGTAATTATTGCTATTGATTCATTCAAAGGATGCATATCTTCAAAAGAAGCTAATCAGGCTGCAGCAGAGGGAATAAAAAACATCATGCCTGAAGCTGATATTCACCAAGTAACTGTTAGCGATGGTGGAGAGGGCTTTATGGAGGCATTTCACGCTGCAATAGGTGGTAATTGGAACTACATAAAAGCGTGCGACCCACTTATGAGACCAATAACAGCCAAATATCTTCAAAAAGATAAACTCGCTGTAATAGAAATGGCAGCAGCAAGCGGACTTACACTCTTAAAAGAAGAAGAACGCAATCCCATGCACACCACCACATACGGTACAGGACAACTGATTGCCAATGCAATAAAACATGGTGTCAACAAGATTATTGTGGGATTAGGCGGTAGTGCTACCAGCGACGCCGGAACAGGAATGTTAAAAGCTCTAATCGACAACTTTACTCATAACGGAAAATGGGATGACATCAACATATTAAAGGATGTGCACTTTACAATAGCCTCTGACGTGAAGAATCCTCTCTACGGTCCAAATGGTGCCGCACATGTATTTGGGGCTCAGAAAGGCGCCACCCCAAAGATGATTGAACAACTTGACAGCAGAGCTAAAGTATTTGCACAAAAATCAGCAAAACACTTCGGCTACGACTATTCTACCAATGAAGGTGCAGGAGCCGCAGGAGGATTAGGATACGCCCTAATGCAATATCTCAATGCCGATTGTAGGCCTGGAACTGAATTACTACTTGACACCATTCACTTTGACAACCTAACAAAAGAGGCTGATTATGTTATCACAGGCGAAGGTTCTGCTGACAAACAAACCTTAATGGGCAAACTTCCTATAGGAATATTACAACATTCAGGCAAGTCTAAATGTTGTCTGATAGCAGGAAGAATCAACGACAAGCAACAACTTCTTCATGCTGGATTCCATAAAGTTACATGCATTAACCCTCCAGGCATAAGTATTGAAGAGGCTATGCGCAAAGATGTTGCATTACGAAACATAAAAGATACCGTAAAATCTATTATCGAGTAGCAGATATAAAATTGACGGCGACTACCGCTCACAACGCCGCGTATCACTCTATATCGCTGAAGATTTCATTCGTCAACGAATGCTCAATACTATTACAGACACACTAATTAGCATTATGCCAAAGGGAATGATGGAAGAGAGAATCATCAAATACGGAATTAAACTATAAGATAAATGTAAAAATAAAAGGCGCAACAATAGTTGCGCCTGTAACTCTTTTCCCCTTCATCCGGTTTCTTCCGGTGAAAACATGAATTGCATCATGTTAAATCCGATTTATGCTCTCTTAGAGCTCACATTTGCTATCCTATAGGGGAATAGCTCCTGCGTCCTTTGGATCACGTTACAAATATAGGAAATCAAGCAATAACTTCCAAATATTTCATTAATTATTTTTGCTAAAAAACGCACTTTTAACATTGGAAACGCACACAATGACTATTTCTTGTCAAAGTAAGAAAAACAAGGATACACCTAACACCGATATAAGTGCGCCAACAACAACCTTTAGCGTTATTTTCTGATGAAAGAAATACCAACTTGGCAACAATATTATAATTGGTGTTGTAGCCATAAGTGTAGAGGCTATGCCAGCTGCTGTATATTGCACAGCCATCAAAGAAAAGCCAACACCCAGAAATGGGCCAAATATCACCGCAAGCATCAGCATTCCCAATCCTTTATGATCATTATGACTTGCAAGCAATCGCTTTCCCTCACCACGCACAAAAAGCCATATAGCAAAACATATAAATCCTGCTATACAACGAATCATATTTGCAGAAAAAGGAAGATAATCATTAATTTGTGGCAACACATCGACAGGAACTCCCGAAGTATAGCTATCAAGACCTACCTTTGATAAAACAAGCCCTATTCCCTGTCCAAGTCCTGCACCTATACCAAATAGTATTCCCTGCCACGGGAGAGTAAACTTCACACGCTTTCCGTCTCCTTTACCAAGAATAGTTATCATGATACCAGCAATAGTTACTACCATTGCCACAAGAGCCTTCCAAGACAATTCCTGCCCTAACATAATCCATGCAGCAAAAGCTGCTGCCATTGGAGCCAATGTCATAAACAGCTGTCCATAACGACTGCCCATCCATATATAACTATTAAATAAACACCAGTCACCAAAGAAATATCCCACTACACCAGATAGTAACAACCACATCCAAGTACTACTATCAGCATAAACAGGAATAAAAGTACCAGTAAAAACATACATAAGAATAGCTGAACACAAAAAAGCTAACGCCATGCGCCACACATTAGACACAAATACACCCATACGCTTCGTTGCCACCTCTGATGCCATAGCTGTAGCTGTCCAACTAAAAGCCACACCAATTGAAATTATCTCTCCTAAATATTGCATTAATTATATAATTATATGGATTATGAGCACAAAAATACAAACAAAAAATCACACTGACAAAGAACAAAAGCATAATAATACTCTGAATTATAAAGTTTATTACGATTTATTGTTAACTCACGTTAAAAACAGTGCTATTTATTTGCATAGTTAAAACAAATGTCTTATCTTTGCACTCGCTTTCGGAAACAAGGGCGTTTAGCTCAGTTGGTTTAGAGCATCTGCCTTACAAGCAGAGGGTCGGCGGTTCGAATCCGTCAACGCCCACTAAGGTTCGGGTAGTTTCCAGAGTGGCCAAATGGGGCAGACTGTAAATCTGCTGCTTCTAGCTTCGGTGGTTCGAATCCATCACTACCCACAACAATTTAATCCTGATTCATTCGAATCAGGATTTTTTTGTGTCCATATCAAAGACACGTCATAACTTAATACAAATATTATTAATTCATCATATACTTCATCACACAAAAAAACAATTACCCCAACTCAAACAAGCTGAAATAATTGTTTTAAACAAGAGGGATTTCCCTCCTCTATTGATTTCTTTCTTATTTTAGAAAGCTAAGAAATTCTACTCTGCGCGATCATCAACATTATCGCCTTCAGTTGGAGCAAGAACTTCCTTGAAGTTTCCATATCCATTCTTTACGAGAATATTATACCACTGAATAAGTTTCTTTATATCGCTGTCGTGAACACGATCCTGATCCCAGTTAGGAAGAACAGCAGTAAACCACTCATGAAGCTCTTCAGCTTTAGCTTTACGGAAACTGATAGCAGTCTCCTTACCATTTTCATGCTTGCTTACATTCTCAAACACCTGCCAAAGAGCAATATCATCAGCATCAGTATACATAGCGATATCACCAAGACTTGTTACACGGTCTGTAGCGAAAGCTGGAATACGCTTATGATTCTCGTCAATACTTTCTACAATAAGATTCATCTTGCCACGAGAAACCAGCTTATAAAGACCTGGCTTACCTGCAATTGCTAAAATTGTTTCCATTTGATATTCTTTAATAATATTATTATTTGTTCTTTTAAATTTTTCTTTCCATCATTGATGATAACATAGTCGCTCAATTCTTCAACCCTATCCTGAGACATTTGATTATCTATCCACTGCTGCGCCTTATCAACATTAATTCCATCTCGTCTCATAATACGTTCAAGACGTAGCTTTTCTGGGGCTGACACACATACTATATAATCAAAATGTGTACGATCTACAAAATGAGAATCAAAAAGGATTGCGCTCTCAAGCCACGAATAGCCACTTTGTTCAAAATCGCGCGCCACAGCTGGATGGACAACATCATTAACCGATTGTCTATTTTTAATCGAAGCCAACAGAAACTGCGCTAAAACTGGCTTATTCAACACTCCTTGTTCATCATATACACTATCACCCACAAGAGCACGCAAATCACTTTTTAACTGTTCGTCATAACGCATCAAACGCTTAGCCGAAGCATCACAGTCATACACGTCAATACCAAACTCACCAAGCAACTTGCACACATAGGATTTTCCAGAGCCTATTCCTCCCGTAATAGCTATCTTCATATCACAAAAACATTATTGTTGTTCAATGAGGTAATCTATACGAGGCATACTCAACCGAATACGCCGTACCGACTGCGGATAACGTTGTAAACGAAGAGTACACTTATCGGAAGGATGAGCCTGCAGTTCATTGTAATCGACAACCACACGGAATTGATCGGCACTAAGACTTCTAAACATACTTGCACCTACCACAAACTTCACTTGTACACGAGCCGGGAATGTGCGCAGAACTTTACCTTCTGGCATATTAATAGCTGTTACAGGCACATCAATACACTCTTCTGTCAGAATATCAGGATAAAAACCAACAACAACCGACGAAGGAACCATTTTGACACCAGGTATATGTTTCAAAGAAACACGATGCAATACCGTATCAGAAATATCGCTTACAACAATACCCGATGTTGACACATACTTTATACTATCAAGCAAATGGCGATTTGCATAAATTGTAACCATCTTAGGCATACAGCGTGTATCCACAAGATAGTAACTTCTTCCCGTTGTTGCCTTTCCACCAAAACGAACAGGAACTCGTTTCGACTCTCCATAATTAAAATAGAAAGTATAACGATCAGGTTTCACAGAAAGTATTTTGCTTGAAGAGAAAAGATGTGGATAGATTAACCTAATTAATTCCGATGATACAACAACACCTCTACCCAAATTAGCATTGCCATAGGTTGAAAAGCCCAAGCCTACAGGATTAAGATGATTACCATACAGATAAGAAGCAATAGCAAAGCCCTTATCACGTACCATTACTCGCAAAGTGTCACTTTCACCTGTAGTAATCACCACATTACGTGGCACTCCAGTCACCTGTACAGGAATTTTTATCTCATACTCATACGTATCGTTAAGAGCATTAAATAGCCAGAATGCCCCACTCAACGCAAGGAAGAACAAAAAAATCAGAAACTCCTTATTCAGCCAACTGAAAAGGAAGTTTCTGACAAATGTCACGATATGTTTGAAGCCACTACGCATCAATTATCATACCTTTTATTACTTCTGCTCAGGAATCTGCTGAGTTGCATCAGCAAACACGTAACCCTTATCAACGGTGATAACTACACCACGTGCAATCTCCACGTCAACAGAGTTCTTGCTCATATCTACACGTTTAACAGTACCATAGATACCGCCACCGGTAACAACATGAGAACCTTCCTGAAGAGAATTCTGGAATTTACGAATTTCCTTCTGCTTTTTCTGTTGAGGACGAATCATAAACAACCACATGATGGCAAAGATTGCAACCATCATAATAATGAAGCCATAACCGCCTCCCTGTGCTGCCTGTGCAGCCAAAATCATTGTATTCATATCATTAAGTTTGTTAATTCAAATTTAAATTACTGACGACGAAAACCACCATCATGACGATTGTGTCGAGGATGAAGATCTGCAGTTGACTTCAATACCTTACCTGTTTCTACCAAATAACGACCAATAGTATCGAGCATACCATTTACATAGCCACTACTACGTGAAGTACTGTAAAGTTTAGCCAACTCAACATATTCGTTTATAGTTACACTCAATGGAATATTTGGAATTGAAACCATCTCAGCAATAGCAATCTGCATAATTACAACATCCATATAAGCCAAACGAGAGAAATCCCAATTGCGACTTGCATCACTCATATAGCGCTGATACTGCTCGGCATTGAGAATTGTTGCACGGAAAAGTTTACGGGCAAATTCACGATCCTCCTCATCCTTGTATTCTGGAAGAAGTTCCTGATTAGCCATATTTGCTGGATCAAATCTCTTAATTGTCTTGAGCACAAAAGTATCAACAATCTCCTTGTCATCATTCCAATAAAGACTCTTTTCCTCAAGAACAGCATCAAGTTCTTCATTTTCCTGGATAAGCTGCTTGTATAACTTGCGCCACAACTCACGCTCTGTCTCGTAGTCGTTTTCTTCACTCGCCATATACTCCAAATAAGCCTCACTCTGCTCTATTTGGTTACACAGTTTACGAACAACCTCGATATCGTTATCCCAAGTGAGTTTCTGATTCTCAACAAATTCATTAAGCATCTTGTTCTCTTCAAGCTGCACAGCAAACTTGTTGTAAGCAAACTTCTGTGAAGGAACTTCAGTACCTTCACGCTCTGCACGCTGAGTAGCAATTTCTACACGACGACGTTCCTCCTTGGTGATAGCGACAATAAGCTGCAACAAATAGTTGTAGAGATCATAAGACTTAGAAAGACTGAACAACAGTTCTTTCTCAGCTGTATCAATATTCTTGTTACCGTTTTGATAGTATGCGTAGGTTAACTGAACTACCTTAATCCTAATAAGTTCCCTATTAATCATTCTCTAATAATTTTTGGTTCTTATAAATCTATTTTGTTATAACAATTGCAAAAGTAAGAAATTCCGCTTATACATGCAAGAAAAGACCATGCTTTTTCAAAATTTTAATTCTTATTATATGTACGCAATCTGTTTTTTTATGGATAAATTTGCATATACTGATAAAAATATGTACCTTTGCACCCGCTTTTCGGCATCTCAGTGTGATGGCGAATTAAACAAAACTATTTAATTTAGAGTAACACAATTATGAAAGAGATTTCAATTTCAGGTCAGAAGCGTACAGACCTTGGTAAGAAAGCTTCTAAGTCACTCCGTAAGGAGGGTATGATTCCTTGCAACATCTACGGTGAGGCAAAAGATGAGAACGGTGCACCAGTAGCTATGGCTTTCGCTGCTTCTTTCAGCGAGCTCCGCAAGCTTATCTACACTCCAAACATCTATGTTGTTAACTTGAACATTGACGGTGAGAACAAGAAGGCTGTTCTTAGAGAAATTCAGTTCCACCCAACAACAGACGCTCCACTTCACGTTGATTTCCTCGAGGTAAACGAGCAGAAACCAATCGTTATGGGTGTTCCTGTTAAGCTCGTTGGTCTTGCACAGGGTGTTCGTGATGGTGGTCGTATGAACCTCTCTATCCGTAAAATCAATGTTGTAGCTCCTTACACTCAGATTCCTGAGCAGCTCGAAATCGACGTTACAGATTTGAAGCTTGGTAAGGCTATCAAGGTTGGCGACCTCAACTTCGAGGGTCTTGAGATGGCTACTCGTAAGGAAGTTGTTGTTTGTTCAATCAAGGCTACACGTGCATCTGCACAGGCTGCTGCAGCTGCTACTGAAGACGCTGAATAATGGACAAATTCTTGATCTGTGGACTGGGCAATCCTGGTGATGAATATCAGGACACCCGTCACAATACAGGCTTTATGGTATTGGACGCATTTGCTAATGCGTCCAATATTCATTTTGAGGACAAACGATATGGATTTGTTGCAGAAACAAGTATAAAAGGTCGCAAAGTTATCTTGTTAAAACCAACCACTTTCATGAATCTCAGCGGTAATGCTGTGAGATATTGGCTAAACAAGGAAAACATCGACCAAAGTCGCCTGCTTGTCATTAGCGACGACATCGCTCTTCCTTTAGGCGCATTCCGTTTGAAAGCTAACGGCAGTAACGGAGGGCACAATGGACTTGGACACATAATGCAACTAATCGGACAGAACTATGCCCGCTTACGTATGGGAATAGGTAATGACTATCCTAAAGGCGGACAGGTAGATTGGGTGTTGGGCAAATATACTTCAGAAGACATGAAGCAACTACAACCAAGCATAGACCTTGCTTGCGACATCATAAAGAGTTTTGTGCTTCAAGGTATCGACAACACCATGAACCAATATAACAAACTGGGTAAGAAATAATTTCTCGCTCTATGAAACAAGATCAACTTCCAAGAACAGGTCCTACGGCACGCATAGACAAATGGCTATGGGCTGCTCGTATCTTCAAAACACGTTCTATTGCTGCTGATGCATGCAAGAACGGGCGCGTAACCATTGGAAACTCTAATGTTAAGCCTTCACACACCATCAAATGTGGAGAGGTCATCAACGTTAAAAAGCCACCTATCACCTACACTTTCAAGGTGCTTGCATGTTTGGAACAACGTGTAGGAGCAAAACTCATACCTCAGGTATATGAAAACGTTACAGATCCAAAACAATATGAGTTGCTCGAAATGAGTCGAATAAGTGGATTTGTTGATCGTGCACGAGGAACAGGTCGTCCTACGAAGAAAGAACGTCGCGCACTCGACGCATTTGTTGATCCTGCCATGTTTGGTTTTGACGATATCGACGACTTTGAAGAATGATTTAGCTTATAATACAACACATTTTGATTAACTGCATTTGACAATATTGTCTTACTTAATCAAACAATAAAAGAAAAACAGGGATGAAGTTCGAATGAACTCATCCCTGTTTTTATACCTATACATTTCTTCTCGTTAGAACATCGGACCACCGAAGCCACCTGGACGTCCACCACCAGGACGTCCACCAAAACCTCCACGTCCACCACCAGGGCGACCACCAAATCCTGGTTCTCCAGGGCGTCCCTGTCGCATCTGACGACGTGAATTCTTGTCACCAAAAAGGTTCACACGATAAATTACGTGAAGCATTGCGTAGCTATTAACACTATTATACTCGGTATCCTGACGTGACATTGCCGAGATTGAACGGCTAAAGTTACTCTGATTCTTCAATATATCATAGAACTGCAAAGAGACAGTCAGCGGACTTCCCTTAAGGAAAGATTGTGCTATCTGTGCATTCCACACAAGCTCATTAGTATTCATTGAGTTGTCTGCATAACCTCGACGACTATTCTCATGCAAATCAGTTGCAATAGTCATGCCCCACGGCAGAGTTACGTTTGCTGATGCGCCATAAGCAAACTGCCATGTGTCAAGATTGCTCTGGCTCAGCAACTGGTTACGACTATGAGTATATGTAAGCGAACCATCAATACTAAGTTCAAACCATGTGCGACGATAACTTGCCTCCAAACGTTCTCCCAATGATGTAGAACGTGTGGTGTTCTTCTCTGATTGGTTACCAACCACAACATAATTAACATAATTATTGTAATTCACATTTGTGAATGTGTTCACATTGAAATAGCCAGCAGAGTCAATAGCTGTATTAAACATGAAAGCACCCATTGCATTCCAGTTACCATTGATATTCTCCGGACGACTTATACGTCCACCGGTCTTCTCGTCGTATGTTACCTTATTCGAGATACTATTACTTGTATTGCTATAGTTCACAAATGTCATTATTGCACGCTGTTTCTTCTCAATATAAGTATTATAGAACAAACGGAAACTATTGGTAAACGATGGTTTCAAACCTGGGTTACCCTTAGTAATATTCAGCGGATTGCTATCATCGGTAATATCCAGCAAATCTGTCATACTTGGCTGTGATGTAGTACCCCGATAATTGATACGAAGGTTGCTAACCTTATTGAAACGATAGCGGAAGTCGAGAGTTGGAGTAAAGTTAGTAACTGTACGTGTTGTATCAACGTGAAGTCCCTTATAATCCTGCACATACTTTGACTTCTGTGGCTGAAGCATTACACCCACGTTGAAGTTATACTTAGGACGAACAATACGCAACATCACCTGCATCTCATGAATGTAATTCTTGTATTCAGAGAAACGACTTAGGTCATCATCCTTATAGCTTTCAAGTGGATTCTGCAATCTGTTCAGATACTCGTTCCAACCACCATAGGTGAGAGGAATACCAGCAAAGAAATCTTCGCCAAGATTACTAAAATCGTATGTTGCACGATCACTCTTGCTATATTTATACTGGAACTGATAACTGAACTGCAGGAATGTTGCACGCCACAATGGTTCGCTATACGTGAGCTGTGCACTATAACCATAGTTAGTGGTTGGAGTAAGATTCCATCGGTTAGTCTGATAAGTTGAATCCATACCAGCTGCATTAAGTATCTGATAAAGATGCACATTATTCATAGAAAGGCTCTTGCTATCACTCTTGCCATAGTTACCTTGGAAACGCAAGGTGATATTTCTGCCATTGCTACTCAACTTACGGTTCAACTGCAATGTTCCATTAAGATTTTTGTTATTTCCATAACTCAAACCACTATTATCCTGAGTATTCACCATTAGGCTATCTGCATTCAGCTTGGTAATAGACTCAGCTGCCAATGGATCAACTACATAAAGATAAGGGTTCTCTATGTACGAAGCCGAACGGCTTGAGGTGATTCCATCATTATCTGACCATGTAAAAGATGGGCGAAACAAGATATTTGTCATGGTATCAGGTTGCCACTCAAAACGAATGTTACCATTCAAACTGTTACTACGGCTATAGTTTTGGTTCAAACTATTGCTGAACGCACCATTCTTACTAACAAAGTTCTCACTTGAACTCTTTGACCACGTATCACCATCCCTATGATTCCATCTCAATGATGCATCAAAAGTAATTTTATCCAGAATCTCATAGTTATAGTTTAATCCCAACATCTTTGAGGCATTAAGACCCTGACGACCTCCACCAAAGAATCCTCTACCGCCACCGCCTGGGAATCCCATATCATTGGTATTGTTAGCATTTGCAAATACCATTAAACGGTTGTGATCATTGAAATAAGCACCCATTCCACGAGCAGAATAACGGCTCTCGGTTCCAGCAGCAACATCAACATTGCTAAACATACCCTTATTCATACCAGGTTTTATACCGAAATCCAGCACAGTCTGTTCTTCTCCATCATCTATACCTGTTACACGACTAAGGTCGCTCTTCTGGTCATAACTCTTAATACGATCAACAATAGATGTAGGCAGATTCTTCAATGCTGTTTTAGTGTCACCTGTCATGAATTCCTTACCATCAACAAGAATTTTCTTCACTTCCTTTCCGTTGATAGTTATTTTCCCGTCATCACTCAACTGAGCACCAGGAATACGTTTCACCAATTCCTCTATGGTTGAGCCTTCAGGAGTGCGGTATGCAGCCGCATTGTATATAAAGGTGTCCTCCTTTAGTGTCACCTTGGTTGCCTGTCCTGTAATTGTTGCCCCCTTCAGCATAACAGCATCAGAGCCCAAGACTATACTTCCCAAAGCAATGTCGTTAGTTTCTGCAACAGCTAACTTCTTATTATAAGCCTTGTAACCTACACTGGTTATTTTTAACAGATAGTTACCCGCAGTAGGAGTTTTCAATGTAAACTGTCCTTTCTCGTCAGAAAGGGTGCCTCCAACAAAGGAGCTGTCTTTAGCATTAAGCAATTGCACTGTGCATTGCATAATAGGTTCTTTGGTATCACGGTCAGTAAGTGTTCCCGTGATGTTTTGCGCAAATGTTGATGTTGTAATTAGTAACATCAACATAAGTAGAAGATACTTTTTCATTCTTTTTAGCCTTAAAGGTATAAATTTTTAAACTTCATGTAAATAGACGCACCTATACCTAAAACGTTTAATGCTTGAAGCAAAAAATACTCAAAAATTTTGTTTATTAAGCTAAAAACTTTACTTTTGCAACACACCAAAGCTGTTTTAATGGCTATATGTAGCCTTTATCAGTCTATTAATCTTTATTAGAATTAGTATGTGTTATGGATCAGAGAATTATAATTTCGAAAAACTTCAATAAGGAACTTGCTGAAGCTATTTCTGAATGCAACCACGATAAGGTTTTTGTACTTACAGATGAAACTACTATCAAAACCTGTTGGCCTGTAATTGGCAGTTCCTATTCGCTTAAGAAAGCACAACTCATCACAATTCCTTCCACCGACACCAACAAGAATTTGGAGTCGATATCACACGTGTGGCAGCAACTACAACAAGGTGGTGCCTCACGCAAATCACTACTCATCAACTTAGGTGGAGGTATGGTTACTGATCTTGGAGGATTTGCTGCATCTACCTTTAAACGTGGCATCAACTTTATTAATATTCCTACCACACTCCTTGCCATGGTCGATGCATCTGTTGGCGGGAAGACAGGAATAAACTTCGGAGGCTTGAAAAACGAGATTGGTGTTTTCAACGACTCAAAATTTGTTATACTAGATGCAACATTCTTAAAGACCCTTGATCACGAAAACATCTGTTCTGGATATGCAGAAATGCTCAAGCATGGACTCATATCAAACGATAAGATGTGGGCAGAACTCGTCAACTTCAATCTGCAGCAACCTAATTTTCTACAACTCCAACAGATGATAGCAAGCAGCGTAAAAGTGAAAGAGCAAGTGGTAACAAAAGACCCGTTCGAGCAGGGGCTACGCAAAGCACTCAACCTTGGGCACACCTTCGGACACGCTTTCGAGAGTTGGGCTTTAAAACGCACTCCTATTCTTCATGGCTATGCCGTTGCCTATGGTCTCATCTGCGAGCTGTATCTTAGTGCGATAAAGGCAGGTTTCCCTACCGAGAAGATGCGTCAAACTGTTACTTTCATTCGTGAAAACTACGGCACACTTGGCATAACCTGCGATGATTACCCAGAACTGATAGAGTTGATGCACCACGACAAAAAGAACCAGAATGGCATTATCAACTTCACACTCCTTAGTGCTATTGGTGATATAAAAATCAATCAAACTGCCAACGAGGACGAAATCAAAGAAACACTCGATTTCTTCCGGGAAGGTTAGTATCTATTTAAAGGAAGATAGAATAATAGAAAAGAAGATAGAGGAAGAAAGAAGCCAAATGTTTTGTGGATGTATTTAATCCACGAAACATTTGGCTTCAATCGTTTAAAATATATAATTTTGAATTGGATTTGTCCTAAACGAATCCTAAAGGCATCCTAAAGAAATCTCGAACGCATCTCGAAGGCATCTCGAAGGCCGATTCAAATTATTATTCAAGATAGCTATCTTTGAATCCAAGGAAATAGAGAATACCATCAAGTCCTATACTATTGATACTCTGTTCTGCATTTGCAACCACCTTTGGTTTAGCGTGGAAAGCTATTCCCAATCCGGCATCACTAATCATTGGCAAATCGTTGGCACCATCACCCACGGCAATAGTCTGTGCAAGGTTAACCTTTTCAACCTGAGCTATCAACTTCAGAAGTTCTGCCTTGCGATGTCCATCAACGATTTCTCCCTTGAATCGACCGGTCAGTTTACCATCTTCACCTATCTCCAACTCGTTGGCATAAACATAGTCTATGCCATATCTGCGCTGCAAGTATTCGCCAAAATAAGTAAATCCACCACTTAGAATAGCAATCTTATATCCGCAACGCTTCAAAACAGTCATCAGTCGGTCGGCACCTTCTGTGATAGGCAGATGTTCTGCTATATCCTGCATCACGCTGGAATCAAGACCTTTGAGCAATGCTACTCTCTCTGTAAAACTCTCCTTGAAATCAATCTCACCACGCATTGCTCTGGCTGTTATCTCAGCAACCTGCTCTCCCACTCCAGCTCTCTTGGCAAGCTCATCAATACACTCAGTCTGAATAAGAGTAGAGTCCATATCAAAACAGATGAGACGACGTGAACGACGATACATATCATCTTTCTGGAAAGAGAAATCAATTCCCATCTCTGATGCCAACTGCATCAGTTCAGCTTGCATCTGACTTTTATTTAATGGTGTACCACGAAGCGAGAATTCAATACATGCACGCACATTTCTCTCTGGATGCATAATACTCTGCCTACCAGTAAGTCTGAGTATTGAGTCTATATTCAATCCTTGCTGATGAATAATCTTTGTAGCAGCAGCAATCTGCTTTGCCGACAGTCTGCGTCCAATAACAGTTAGGATATATCTGTTCTTTCCCTGACGACCTACCCAGTCTTCATACTGTTCATCGCCAATAGGTGAAAAGCCTATATTCACACCAAGTTCGTTAGCCTTGAAAAGCAATTCCTTCATCACCTGTCCCGACTGACTCTCATCGATACGAATCAAGATACCCAACGACAATGTACTGTGAATGTCAGCCTGACCAATATCAAGTATCTTAGCATTATGATCTGCAAGTATCTCAGTTACAGAAGCTGTCAAGCCAGGACGATCCTGACCTGTTATGCTTATTAATATCTGTTCCTCCTTAGTAGTTTCTTTTCCCATAATACGATATAAATTATCGTGCGAAATTACTCATTTTAAACTAAAATACCAAATTTTTTTGTGTATATCAACCTTTCTGATTACCTTTGCAAGCGGAATGGCAAACTGCCTTCTGGGGGTGCCCGCTCATTTGAACGGTGCTGAGATTATACCCTAAAACCTGATCCGGGTAATGCCGGCGTAGGTAGGATAAGAATCCCTCTTTATTTATTTTTTTTAAGGTAAACCACATCACAATGAAAAAATCATTGGTATTGATGGCTGCACTTGCGTGTGCGGGCCACTCATTGGCGGATAATTTCCGCATCACAAAGGTTGACACGGTAAACGCCTATCAACTTCAGGATGTTCTCGTTACATCTATCCGTGCCAACAAACAAACACCTGTAGCTTACAAAAATCTTAATCAAAAGGAAATCAAGAAGGTTAACTTCGGACAGGACATTCCTTACATCCTTTCCCTCACACCTTCTATCACAACCACTTCAGATGCAGGAAACGGCATTGGATACACATCTATACGTGTACGCGGTGTTGATCCAAGTCGTATTAACATCACAGCCAATGGTATTCCTCTCAACGATGCTGAGTCAAGTCAGGTATTCTGGGTAAACATGGGCGACTTCGCCTCTTCTGTCCAAAGCATGCAGCTTCAGCGTGGAGCAGGAACATCAACAAACGGTTCCGGTGCATTTGGTGCTTCAATCAATATGCTCACCGAAAACATCGGTCTGAAACCTTTCATTGGTATTGACCTTTCAGCAGGCTCATACTACAGCCACAAGCAAACATTACGCTTCGGTACAGGTCTTTTAGGTGGACACTGGGGTATTCAGGGACGTCTATCGAACATTGGTTCAAAGGGCTATATCGATCGTGCATCAACAAAATTGAATAGCTACCTGCTGCAGGGAGGTTACTTCGGCGACAAGACCATGGTGAAATTCATCACATGGAACGGTATAGAAGAAACATACCACGCATGGAACTACAGTTCTAAATACGAGCAGAACCGATATGGCCGTCGCTACAACAGCTGTGGTGAATACAAAGACGAAAACGGCAATATCTGCTATTACAAAGACCAGACTGATAATTACCACCAGCAGAACTATCAGCTCATCTGGGATCAGATTATCAACAACAACTGGAACCTGAATGCTGCTCTTCACTATACCAAGGGACAAGGCTACTACGATGAGTATAAGTCAAAGAAAGACCTGCAGGACTACGGCCTTTCCGACATCGAATACAAAACAGACCTTACCCGTCAGAAAAAGATGGACAATGATTTCTGGGGTGCGGTTGCATCTGTTAATTATGACAACCTCAGCAATTTCAAGGCTACATTTGGCGGTGGCTGGAATAAATACGACGGCGACCACTTTGGATATGTTCAATGGGTAAAAGCACCTGCTAAAACATTCTACCCTAATCACGAGTACTATCGCAACAACGCTTTGAAGACCGACTTCAACGTATATGGAAAAGCTCAGTATGAGTTCCTTAAAGGTCTTAGTGCATACGTTGACCTTCAGTATCGTCATGTAGGCTATCGCATGCAAGACCCAGAAGATGATGCATGGGCAGATAAAACTGGAGCATATGTCATTCACGATGATTTTGATTTCTTCAATCCTAAGTTCGGTTTGAACTATCAAATAAACGATAACCATAGAGTTTATGCAAGCTACGCATTAAGCCACAAAGAGCCTACACGTAACATATACGAAGATAACTACGTGAAACACTTAAATGCAGAAAAGCTACAAGACTTTGAACTTGGCTACAAGTTTGAAAGCAATAAGTTCACAGCTGGTGTAAACCTCTATTATATGTACTACAACCACCAGTATGTGCTCACAGGTGCTCTTAACGAAATCGGCGAAATGGTTGCAAGCAACGAAAACGCAGGTAAGAGCTATCGCACAGGTATCGAACTCGAAGCAGCATGGCAACCTGTAAACTGGTTCCGCTGGGATGCTAATGCCACATTTGCTAAAGCTATCAACAAGGACTGGACACAAGCAACCGTGAAGCTTGATGCTGAAGACAAACCTGTTTATGATGAGAATTGGGAAAATGTAGCTGGTAAACCTATCAAATTAGGTAACACACATACAGCCTTCTCACCAGACGTGATTTTCAACAACATATTCTCATTCATGTATAAGGGATTCAACGCAAGCATCCAAAGCCAATATGTTAGTGAACAGTATCTCACCAACACCGACTTCAAGACTATGGAGGGTAAAGATGACAAAGGCAATATCACAAGCGAATCACTTATGCTTGATGACCACTTCACTACAAACATTGACCTTAGCTACAACTTCGGTTTGAAGAAACTTGGCATCAAGGACATCACTATCGGTGTAACCCTTTACAATATCTTCTCAGCAAAATATGACAACAATGGCTATGCAGCGCCACAGATTGCCACAAACAGCAAGGGGAATATCGTGGTATTCAACGATTGGGGCACCCGTGACAGTGGTGCAGTAGGATTTGCAGCATCAGCACCATTCAACTTCATGTCTCACATCAGCATCAACTTCTAAACAAAATAGAAAATGGAAAACTTCGTTATCGAACACGGACTTGATATAATCACTACCATTCTTGGCCTCATATATATATGGCTGGAATACAAGGCAAGCATAGCCCTATGGGTAGTTGGTATTATCATGCCCGCGCTCGATATCGTACTCTACTGGCAGCACGGACTATATGGCGATGCCGCAATGGCATGCTACTATACTGTTGCTGCCATATATGGATATTGTATCTGGAGATTCTGTAAAAAGCGCAATCAACGGGAGGGTGAACCTATGCCTGTCACTCACATGCGCAAGAGCCTTTATCTGCCAACGCTTGTATTTTTTCTTTTAGCATGGGCTGCAACATGGTATGTATTGGTAACATGGACTAATTCCAACGTTCCATGTCTTGATGCTTTCACCAACGCACTAAGTTTCGTTGGTCTATGGACCTTAGCCAGAAAATATGTTGAACAATGGCTTTTCTGGATAATTGTAGATGCAGTATGCACCTATCTATACATAAGCAAAGGAATACCCTTTAAAGCAGGTCTCTACGCCTTATATGTTATAATAGCCATAGCAGGCTGGAAAAAATGGAAAAACATGGCTAAAACAAGCCAGAAATAAGAAGATGAATAATGAATAAGTTCCAACTGATAAATGAAGACAGCGAGTTTGATACTGTAATACTCGCCAATGGAGAATATCCACAACACAACCTCCCAAAGGCTATTCTTCGTAATGCGTCACAGGTTGTATGCTGCGATGGAGCTGCATTGCAATATATTGGCAAACCAACTTTTATAATTGGCGATGGCGACTCATTACCAGATAAGCTCAAAAGCCAATATAGCGACATTATAGTACACATTAGCGAACAAGAGGACAACGACCTTACTAAAGCAACAAAATATATCAAACAACACATCCTCAATTCGCCTACCGATAATAATCCAGCACTCGTAGCCTATCTTGGAACTACAGGCAAACGTGAAGATCACACACTCGCTAATATATTCCTACTGCCACGATATAAATTCGAATTGGGAATAGAACCTGTAATGATTACCGACTACGGGTATTTCATGGTAGCAGAAGGCGATAGCGTGTGGCAAAGCTTTAAAGGGCAGCAAGTAAGCATATTCAACTTAAGTTGCACTCGTCTCGAAAGCACTGGATTGCGTTGGAACAGCTATGCCTACAAAGAGCTATGGCAAGGCAGCCTCAACGAATCCACAGGCTCTACATTCAGTTTCAAAGCTGATGGCAAGTATATAGTCTATAGAACTATTGAGGCAAAGAGTGTGTAATTTTGCGAATTTATAAGTTTGAGTTTATTAGTCACAAACGACTAAACGACCAAACAACCAAATGCCCCAACATCCATATCGAATTATATTTAACTTTTGCATTTGTAAAGCTTTATAATTATTTCAAGCAAAAAGAACAAAAAACTGCAAAAACATTTGGAGTTTTATTTTATATTTCATATATTTGCAGCAGCTAAAGTGGAATACAATTCCACAAGTGTAAGTAAAAAAAATATTTTTCGCATATATTTTATCTCACGAAAGTGAGGCTTCGTTCCCCAGCTTGTGATAAGTACAAGGAAAAAAGTTTACTTGAGTTAATTTATTTTTAGTAAATACCTAGCGCCGGAATCGTGAGATTGTAGCGCTATTTTTTTTATAAAGTTCCTCTAACCAACGGAAAAAACTTATCATAACAAAGTCGATCGATTCACTTTATTTATACGAATGTTCAATGTTCAACGTTCTACAGTTTCTTAGTGTAACAGCGATGGCGACGATGTTGACGCGACTCAAGATATTGCCACTCTGACTGCACAGCTTTATTGTCTTCCATCTGCGGCATAGCCTCAGCCCACTTAAATCCATATTTTACAAACTGCTTAATAAGATCGTTGAATATAAGCGAGTTGGCGCCTTTCTTTCTATATTCAGGCAACACGCCAATCAAAAGCAAGTCAACAGTATCTGTCTTATGCCATTTCAGCACCTTGAGCAATTCCCACCACCCCATTGGTAGCATACGTCCGTCACGGGTGTGCTGCAAAGCCTTGGTAAACGAAGGGAATGTTACACCTATTGCCACCATTTCGCCTGTATTCTCGTCAACCACAGACGATACAAGGTTAAGGTCGGCAATCTTGATATAGTTGTTTACATATCCGTCAATCTGCTTGTCGCTCATGTGGCTATAGTTATACAGATGCGAGTATGTTTCGTTAACAATCTCAAACACCTTACGCCCCATACCACCTTCAATAAGTTCCTTACGAGTAAACTTATGCACTTTTAGGTTGTATCTTTGGGAAATCATATCAGCAAGCTTGCCATACTTGTATGGAGGTTCGTCAGGCACCCTAACCTTATATTCCATATAATCGTTGTCTTTGGCAAAACCAGCCATATGTTCCATATGTTCCCTGTAGTAAGGATAATTATAGTTAACATACATTGTTGACTGCTCCTCAAAACCTTCTATGAGCATACCTTCACGATCCATATCCGTAAAGCCCAACGGACCAGTTATTTCGTTCATTCCTTTGGCAAGTCCCCACTCTTCTACTGTTTTCAGCAGAGTTTCCGACACCTCAATGTCATCAACGAAGTCAAACCAACCAAAGCGTACACATTTTCTGTTCCAGTTCTCGTTAGCTCTATGGTTGATGATAGCAGCCACACGCCCCACCATCTTACCATCTTTGAAAGCCATATAGTAAGCAGCCTCACAGCATTCAAATGAAGGGTTTTTCTCTTTCCTCAAAGTGTCCATCTCGTCCATATACAGATAAGGCACTGCATATTCGCTATCACGATATAAATCGTAATAGAACTGTATAAACTGCTTGAGTTCTTTCTTAGTTTTTACCTCCTTAATTTCAATACTGCTCATATGCTTATCCTTTGGTAAATAAAGGAAATTTTTTCGTTTAAGATTGTTTTTTATTTTACATGCAAAATGCCAATCACCTTCCTCGGCAATTGGCATTTGCAGCGTGGAGCTGGAGGGATTCGAACCCT
>DGRY01000088.1 GCA_002391185.1 Prevotella sp. UBA4376 | reverse complement strand
TTTTGGGGAGGGATGGGAGAGGCTATTGATTTTGATATTTTTTCAAGTAAAAGTATTAATCTTATTTTTTTAGTAGTTTTCCCTACGATAGAATCGCATGAGAAAATCTATGTCGTGGCGTTTCTCTTCCTTTGTGCTTGATGCTGAAAGAGCATCGCCGTTATAGATGTCGGGAAGGAAGTTGTGATCCAGCATATATTTTACGGCATTGGTACCTATCGCATCTGCATCCCAAAGAATGTTGATGGCATTTTCACAAGCAAATTCTTTGTCGTAGAAAGGGTTGTTGGGGTCTGCTATGCAAGGAGAGGCACCAAAGAAGAATTGTGTGCAGTCTCTTGGCTCTTCCTTATCTATAAACACAGTGGGTAGATTGCATCCACGCTCGTCAACAAAGCCCAGCATGTGTCGTGGGAAACGAATTTTCTCTTCAAGGAAATCCTTCAACTCCTCGCTGTTTGCAAAATAGAATATTTGCTGTCCGTTTGTTTGTTCAAGAATCATCTCGGCAGTAAGTGTCATGGTGCCAGGCTTCAGGTTTTCAGGGTCGTCTTCGCACATTTCTTTCCATTTCTTTGCTGTATCAGCCATTGGGAACAGTAAACCATTGAGATGCCATTCTCCTTGATATTGCACAAGCGATGGGGCTATAAAGCCGTCGTGTTTCTCTAAGTCTTCTTCTGGCAGATTTAGTTCTGTGACCTTTATTTCAAACTGTTTGCCATTTGTGCGGGTAAGCTTTAGACTTTCTTGGAGTCTTAGACTGAGTTTTGGCTTTGCCCCTTCGTATTTGTAAACGCCAGGTCCCTGCTTCTCTATCTTTACCACGTCTTCAGCCAGTTGCTTCATGCCTTTTGTTCGCATCATAGCTGCAAGGTAATCTTTGGGATAAAGAGCCAGCGGACCTATTTTGTAGTTAAAGATGCTTTGAGTGCTTGCAAAGAACACTGCCATAGCAGGTGATGCTTCTGGGAAATTTTCCCAGTCGTTGGTTTCAAGTAGCTTTTCCGCATTCTTGCTGAGCAGTTCATCATTTTTTTCGCCAGCAGTGATATAACAATTGCTATAAATCCATAAAAGGACGCTGCGCAACTGATTGAATCCTTCGGTGGCAAACTGTAAATAAGTATTAATTTCATCAGCCAACTGCTCGTTGATAGGTGCTTCTTCGAAAGCGTCAAAAAGAATGGTGTAGGCTACAATGGACAGTTTTTCTATAAAATTAGATGGTAACACAACAACTTCACCGCTTACATCGCTCGTGATGCTCCATAATAGAAAGCGGATGGCATCCATACTGGGTTCATCAGCATAATATTCTTCATCTTCGTGGAACATGGGAACGGGATGCCCATAGAGCTCCTTGCACATATTAGAGAATGTGCGCCACTGACCGCTGTCTGCCACAATATCTTCCATATAGTTTGCCAGCATTATGGCTGCACGATGTATTATCTCTGCATCACGTGCATTGTCTGTATTTATCAGGATGCTGAAACTGTCTTGCAGTTGATTTGCTAATCGCTGATAGTACAAATCGGTTGACGATGCATTATCAAAAGGGTGACATTTTCTAATGTCGTTGGCTACTATTCTTTTCTGTTTCATATTTTTTGTTTATAGGCCGCTCCCGTCCTCTCCGGTAGGAGAGGTGAACAAATAGCTAAAGTTTCTTGCTTAGAGAGTTTATTGTTTATAGTTTAGCGAAGTCCTCATTTCCACACGGCAAACAAAAATGAGATATAACAAGTGTATTTGTTATACAGAAGCGCCTACTTTACGCTTCTTTATCATTTATCCTTTATCATTTTTCATTTAGCGAAGCGCTCTGCGCTAGTCGCTTCTTATGGTCTATGCAACTGGGCAATTCGTCCTCGTAGTGTGTAACCATAATCATTGTTTTGTTGCGGCGCTGGCAGAAGGTGTTGATGATGTCTTTCACCAGTTGGCGGTTTCTGTTGTCGAGTCCATGGAGAGGCTCGTCGAGGATGAGCAGCTCGGGGTCTTTGACAAATGCACGTGCCAGGAGAACAAGGCGTTGCTCTCCGCTGGATAGCTTTAGGAAAGTGCGGTCTTCAAGTCCTTCAAGTCCGAAGATGTTCATCCAAAAACGGCAGATGTCGTATTCTTTTTCATCGGGTTTGACATATAGACCTACTGAATCTTTGAGTCCGCTTGCCACGATGCGTATAGCTGGCATGTCGCGCTGATAGGCTCTGTGCATTTCGGGCGACACATATCCAATGTGTTTCTTTATGTCCCAGATGCTTTCACCGCTTCCACGTGGATTGTCGAAGAGGGTGATGTCGCAGGCGTATGATTGCGGATTGTCGGCACACACAAGACTAAGCAATGTTGATTTGCCCGAGCCATTCTGCCCGCTCAAAGCCCATCGTTCGCCGTTGTTCACAGTCCAGTCGAGTTCATTTAAGATTGTTCTCTCGCCATATCGAATGCTCACCTTCTGCATTTTCACCACTTCGTGAGTGTTGTATTCGTTGTCTTTGTAGGGTAGTTGCAGAATGGCTTGCTCTTTTTCCTTGCTTAGCACACGTGAAGGGGTGGGAGTTTGTGTGGCCCGATATTCAGCCATGGTTTTCTTTGGCAGCACCTTCATGTTGTTCACCTCAACAACGTGAGTGATGAAATCGGGAATGTCGTCGGTTTTGCTTAGCACAAGAATTATTTGTAATGCGCGTTCACGGGTTAGAGAGGCAAGCAGTTGTTTTAGTTGTTGGCGTGTTTCGGCATCAAGTCCGATGAAAGGATTATCCATGATGAGCACCCGTGGGGCAGAGAAAAGGGTAGCGGCGAGTTTGAACTTGCGTAGCTCTCCGCTCGATAGCAGAATGATATACTTATCCAACAGGTGCTCCATGTTGAAAAGTCTGTATATGTGCTTTTGAAGTTCCCGGCGTTCGGGCGTGTCGTCGCCTGCAAGATGATAAGCCTCTTCAAGTTTCGAGCCTACGGTGGGCGTTTCGGCATCTATCTCTTGCTGGTTCCAGCGTTGTTGCAGATAGTATGTACGATCATTGTCGCCTCCGTAAGAGTCTCTGAAAGTGATATACTTTATATTGTCAGAAACGAGTGGCTTAGTGCTTGGTGAAAAATCGTATTGTGGCTCTTGCATGAGTAAGGGGTGTCGGCCCACGATGATATCAACCAACATTGATTTACCTGCACCATTTTCTCCCACGATAGCTATGTGTTCGCCGTCGCAGGTTTCAAAGTTCACTGGCTCAGCCATTCTCCATGCAGGCATACGTGTGATGCCGTTTGAAATTTTGATTATGAACCTCTCCCCATCCCTCTCCGAAGGGAGAGGGTGAGCTATCTGATTGAGTTTACTATCTGACATTATTGCTTGAATTAATTATGAACCTCACCCCATCCCTCTCCGAAGGGAGAGGGTGATCTATCTGTTTGAATTTTCAGTGGCGTTCCTGTTGGTTAGCCCAAGAAAGATGTAAATATTGAAATAATGAACCGAAGGTCACTGACCGAGTGTTTACTGTCGGCAAAGCCGGTGTAAACAATCAGCGAGGGAAGTAAATATTGAAATATTTAAAGCGCTTTGCGCTTCATTTTTCAATATTCAATCTTCAATATTCAATAGCGAAGCTCTGCTTCGCACTCTTGTCTTGTTTTTTAGTGCAAAATCTTTCCAACTGCCATAGTGCTTGCCCGTTGATTCTGGGCGCGACATCTGCAGAAAATGACAGTAGGCTGCACCGAGAGCATCGGTGGCATCCATATATTTTGGCATTTCCTTTTCATCGAGATGCAGCAGGCGCTGGAGCATTCCTGCCACCTGTTCCTTTGATGCCTGTCCCTGTCCGGTGATAGCCATCTTTATTTTCAGTGGAGCATATTCGTGAATAGGAATGTCGCGACGAATGGCTGCGGCTATGGCAACACCCTGGGCACGTCCCAGTTTAAGCATCGACTGCACGTTCTTTCCAAAGAACGGAGCCTCGATAGCCATTTCGTCGGGCAGGAACGATTCTATAATGCCAGTGACACGTTCGTAGATTTTTCCAAGACGCAGATAGGGGTCGCTCATCTTCCTTAGGTCGATAACACCCATACCCATCATCTTAGCCTTGTTGCCCACAACGCTAATCACCCCGTAGCCCATCACGTTTGTTCCTGGGTCGATGCCTAATATTATTTTCTCTTTAGCGGTCAAGGTATGGATTGCTTGCAAGTTCGTAACCAATAGTTGTCTCGGCGCCATGTCCCGGCAGTATGCGGGTGTTGTCGGGAAGCTGACATATTGTTCTAAGACTTTGTATTATCTGGAACATACTTCCGCCTTCGAGGTCGGTGCGCCCGATAGCTCCCTTGAAGAGAGTGTCGCCCGAGAAGGCAACATGCTCTTGCTCGCAATAATAGAACGAGCAACCAGGAGTGTGTCCCGGAGTGGCGATGATAGTGAAGGTGTGACTGCCAAAGCTGATGGTGTCGCCTTCTTCAAGATATCTACCCACAGGAGGCAGTTCTTCCTCGTATGTCATACCAAGGATACCTCTCACCTGTAGTGGAAGGTTTTCCAATAGCTCCTTGTCCTTGGCAGGAACCTCGGGTTTCAGTTTGAAAGTGTCGTATATAGCCTTGTTGCCAAAATTATGGTCGAAGTGTCCGTGGGTAGCAACAAGATGCTTTAGGGTGATATTATTCTGTTTTACGTAATCGACAATAGCTTGTCGTTCTTCTTCATAGTATGCCCCACAATCAATGATGATTCCTTCGCCTGTTTCGTCGCTCACAACGTAACAGTTTTCTTGAATCATGTTGCATACAAACTTTTGTATTTTAAGCATAACGTTTTATCTCCTTGGCTTTCTAATGTTTATATTGGAAGATAAATGAGTTTCTTTTCTTCCTTGAACCAATCCTCGTCGAAGAATGTGTCGAGAGTTATTTCTTCAACAACGTTAATATAAGGTTTCAACTCTTCTGTAAGGTCGCCACCCTTGAGGCAGAACACACCATTGGGCAGAGCGTTTTGATGCTTGGTAGAGATGTTCTTGCGAACAATCTTCATCATGTTTGGTAACGGCATCACAGCACGCGACACTACAAAATCGTATTTTCCTTTCTCATCCTCGCCACGAAGATGCTGTGCGTCCACGTTTTTCAATCCGCAAGCTTCGGCAACGGCATTCACCACCTTTATCTTCTTGCCAGTGCCGTCGATCATTCTAAAGCTACATTCTGGAAAGAGAATGGCGAGTGGAATGCCAGGGAAACCACCGCCACAGCCAAAGTCGAGAATTTTTGTTCCCTTCTTAAAGCGAATGGCTTTGGCAATGGCAAGCGAGTGAAGCACATGGTGCTCATAAAGATTGTCGATGTCCTTGCGTGAAATCACATTGATCTTCTGGTTCCAGTCCTCGTATAGAGCCTGGAGCTTAGCGAACTGTTCCTTTTGAGTTTCAGAGAGTTCAGGGAAGTATTTCGTTATTATTTCTATCATATTCTTTCTTAATGCTACAAAAGTACAAAAAGAATTCGTAACTTTGCACACTGTTATCAATTAATTAGAGAAAATGATAAAAGCAGCATTATTCGACTTAGACGGAGTGGTGTTCAATACAGAACCGCAATACACCGTTTTCTGGGGCTCGCAATGCAGAGAGTTTCATCCTGAATTGCCAGGACTGGAACACGAAATAAAAGGGCAGACCCTTACTCAGATTCTTGATAAGTTGTTTTCAGGAGAATTAGAAGACATGCGTGAGCTTGTTGTTGCTCGTCTTGATGAATTTGAAAAGAACATGGATTTGGAATATATCCCTGGCTTCGAGACATTCGTCAAAGATTTGAAGAGCAATGGCATAAAGACAGCCGTTGTAACATCAAGCAATATGAAAAAGATGGAGGTTGTGTTAGAAAAACATCCAGAGATGAATGATTATTTCGACCGCATTCTCACAAGCGAGGATTTTAAAGAGAGTAAGCCTCATCCCGACTGCTATCTTAAAGGAGCACAAGTGTTTGGATGCCAGCCTGCAGAGTGTGTGGGATTTGAGGATAGTTTCAACGGATTGAGAGCTGTTAGAGCAGCCAACGAGTTTGTTGTCGGACTTGCAACAACCAATTCGCGAGAGGCAATAAATGAGTATAGCGACTATGTTACAGATGATTATAACGGTATGGATTTCTCAAAATTGAATAAGATTGTTGCCACATCTCGTTAATTTTTAGTACTTTTGCATCCGCATAAATTGCGTTGATAATAATAAAAGAGGGTAAAAGATGTGAAATGCAAGCGCATGGCGCTCTAATAATAATTCGTAATTGAATAATTAATAATCGGGAAAGCCGATGATTTACAAATTAAACATTTCACATTCCAAATTTTAGAAATATGGGATATTTAACAACAGACAAGAAGAAAATTACAGCAAAGACATTTATTGAAATGAAACAGGCTGGCGAGAAGATAACCCAGCTTACAGCATACGATTATACAACAGCCGGCATTATTGATGCAGCAGGTATCGACAGCATCCTTGTTGGTGACTCAGCATCTAATGTGATGGCAGGAAACGAAGATACATTACCAATCACTGTTGATCAGATGATTTATCACGCTCGCGCCGTGGCTCGTGCATGCAAGCATTGCCTTGTGCTTTGTGATATGCCTTTCGGCAGCTATCAGGTGAGTCGTGAAGAGGGCATCCGTAATGCCATTCGCATTATCAAGGAGAGTGGTGCCGATGCCGTTAAGATGGAAGGTGGCGCCGAGATTGCCGACACCGTTAAGGGAATTGTTGATGCAGGTATTCCTGTTATGGGACATCTGGGTCTCACACCTCAGAGCATTCACAAGTTTGGCGGTTATGGTCTTCGTGCAAAGGAAGAGGCCGAGGCTGCAAAACTTCTTGCCGATGCTAAGGCTCTTGATGAGGCAGGTGTGTTTGGTATCACCCTTGAAAAGGTTCCTGCCAAGCTCGCTGCTCAGGTAACAGCCTCAGTAAAGGCAGCCACTATAGGTATTGGTGCAGGCAATGGCTGTGACGGACAGGTTCTCGTATATGCCGATGCTCTTGGCATGACACAAGGCTTCAAGCCAAAGTTCCTTCGTCATTTTGCCGATGTCAACAAATGCATCACCGATGGTGTGCATGAGTATATTAAATGTGTTAAGGACAGCACATTCCCTAATACAGATGAAAGCTATTAAATAGCTATTGTTTCACGAAAACGAAAAGTATGGATACACAGAACACCCCCGTACACTTCAGATTGTGGCATAGAGATTTCTGGTTTCTTGCCTTAGCCAATATGGTGTTGTCAATGCTTGCTTATATGCAGATACCAATGCTGCCACAGCAGCTGTTGGCAGAAAAACTATCTCCATTGATGACTGGTTGTGTTATGGGAGTATTCTCTTTGGGAATCTTTGCCTTGGGAGGCTTCGGCTCTTATTGGGTGCAGAAATACCGCAGGAACAGAGTGTGCCTCAGAGCTATCATAGTGATGATTCTTTCGGTTGTGGGAATGCTGTTGCTTCCGGATATCGAAAAGATTCCTATATCCGAGATACGCAACTGGTTCTCCCTTGAACGAGTAACAGTTTTATATCTTATTCTACGTTTCGTCATGGGAGCCACATTTGCTCTTGCGCAGATAGTTCTGTGTTCCACTCTTGTTGTTGACATTTGTGAATCGTTTCAGCGCACCGAGGCAAATCATTCATCTAATTGGTTTGGACGCTTTGGCCTTTCCTTAGGTCCTGTTGTTGGATTGTTTGCTTACAAGTTTGGCGCCGACGATGCTATGTTGGTAGCTTCTGTTACACTCGGCTTGATAGCTTTGGTACTTATCTCTATGATAAAGTTGCCATTCAAAGCCCCCGACGATGATGTTAAGGTGTTCACTACCGATCGTTTTCTGTTGTTTCGTGGATGGCCTTTATTCATTAATCTTTCGATGCTCACGTTCATAATCGGACTTGTATTGTCGGTGCAGTGTAGCCTTCAGTTTTTTGTGTTGATGATGCTTGGATTCTTCCTTGCACTTTGTTCAGAACGTTTCGCTTTTGCTAATGCCGATTTGAAAAGCGAAATCAATACAGCACTTATCTGCGTTATCACTGCCTTGGTATTGCAGCATGTTGGTGATGAATCGAGCATTCATTATCTTGTTCCTGTTTTTGTGGGCTTTGGAGCTGGTGCCATAGGCAGTCGCTTTTTGCTTTTCTTCATCAAGTTGAGCAACCACTGTCAGCGAGGCACATCAGTGAGCACGTATATTCTCTCATGGGAATTTGGCTTGAGCATGGGAGTAGGAGCAGGCTATGTGTTCTTTCACAATAATCCGCAACTCATGATAATGGTTGCATTGTCTCTTCTGGCATTAGCTTTGCTTATATACAACTGCTTTGTGCACCCTTGGTATATTAAGAATAAGAACAGATGAGTCATAATCGCCCATAGGGCGACTAATTTGTAACTAAAGTTTCGCAAGCGAATATACTCTGTATTTTTTCTCTTAAAATAAAAGAAAATAAAGACGAAAGAGCATTCTGCTCTTATGATGAATTTATGTTTCAGCCTTTATGAAAACA
>DGRY01000164.1:1238-4845 GCA_002391185.1 Prevotella sp. UBA4376 | reverse complement strand
ATGAAAAGAAAAGCAAGCTTTCCTTTTGCATTTCGCTCGTTTTTTTGTAATTCTGCGTTTTTTGAACGCGAAATTACTCTGTTTCGGCAAAAAAAGAAACGAGTTTCTTTGTTCTGCTCTCAACTTTTCGTAATTTTGCAGAAACAAACTAAAAATAAAGTAACTGAAGTCCCCATGAAAAGAATATTATTTCTTTGTGTGGCATGTGTGACTCTATCTGTTCATGCAGTCACTCCACTTAAATTATGGTATAAACAACCTGCCCGTATCTGGCAGGAAGCTCTCCCTATTGGTAATGGTCGTATTGCCGGAATGGTGTATGGCGGAGTGCAGAGCGAAGAGATACAACTAAATGAAGAAACGGTGTGGGGTGGAGGTCCTCACAGTAATGTACGTGCTCTGGTTCCAGACACACTTGCTCGTGTACGTGAGCTTATTTTTGCAGGCAACGAACAGCAGGCACACGACATGATAAACCGCAACTTCATGACAGGTCAGCATGGAATGCCTTATGAAACTGTTGGCTCTTTGAAACTTGATTTCAATTATAAGAAAGGAGAAGTTTCTGATTATCGCCGAGAACTTGATTTGAGTCGTGCCGTTGCAACAACCACTTATAAGGTGGGTGGTGTTACATATAAGCGTGAAGTATTCACCAGTTTTGGAGCATCATCTGCAGGTTGTCCAAATGTGATGGTTATTCGCATCTCGGCAGACAAGAAGCATGCTATTTCTTTCAAGACATCATACGTGTCACCTTTGAAGCATGAAGTTTCAAATGAAAACAATTGTTTAGTGATGCTTGGTCATGCTACAGACCACGAGGGAATCAAGAGTGTTATAGATGTGTGCACGGCTATGAATGTGCAGGCAAATGGCGGAAAGGTAGTAAACGGCAAAGATGAAATAGAGGTTAAGAATGCCAATGTGGTTGAAATACGCCTAACAATGGCAACAAACTTCATGTCGTATAATAAAGTAGGCAATAGTCCTTCGGCAGAAACATTTGATGCTATAGTTCATGCCATGCCAAAAACATACAACCAACTTCTTGACGAACACTTAAAAGTATATCAGGAGCAGTTTAACCGCGTGGCTATTGACTTAGGTGAAAACGTAACAGAATCTGAACTTCCAACAGATGAACGTTTACGTCGTTTTCAACAAAGCAACGATCCTGCTCTCGCAGCGTTGGTGTTTCAGTATGGACGCTATCTGCTGATTTCTTCATCGCAATCTAATAGTAAAACACCTGCCAATCTGCAAGGAATATGGAATAAGGATGTTACAGCCCCTTGGGATAGTAAATACACCATTAATATAAATGCAGAGATGAATTATTGGCCAGCTCATATCACCAATCTTTCTGATACCGAGTGGCCTTTGTATCGCTTGATAAATAATCTAAGCAAGACAGGTGTTGAAGCAGCACAGAAGATGTATGGCGCAAAAGGCTATATGGCACACCATAACACAGATATCTGGGCAACAACAGGTATGGTTGACGGAGCTACATGGGGCATTTGGCCAAATGGAGCAGGTTGGCTTACCACACATTTGTGGCAGCGCTATTTGTTTACAGGCGATAAGAATTTCCTTCGTACTTTCTATCCACAACTGAAGGGAGCAGCCGATTTTTATCTCACAGCAATGGTTCGTCATCCCAAATATGGATATATGGTTACATGTCCAAGTATTTCTCCAGAACATGGACCTAACGGAAAGCCATCTGTAACAGCAGGTTGCACAATGGATAATCAGATAGCCTTTGATGTGTTGAATGATGCACTTCAGGCAACCGAAGTGTTGGGTGAGAATGCAGCTTATGCTGATAGTTTGCGCAAGCATATTGCACAGTTGCCACCTATGCAGATAGGTAGATATAATCAGTTGCAAGAATGGCTTGAGGATGCTGATGATCCAAAAGATCAGCATAGACACGTATCTCATGCCTATGGATTATTCCCTTCAAGTCAGATTTCACCTCGTCGCACTCCAGAGTTGTTTGAGGCAATGCACAACACCCTTGTGCAGAGAGGTGACGAGGCAACAGGCTGGAGTATTGGTTGGAAAATAAATCTTTGGGCACGCCTTCTTGACGGCAATCACGCTTATACTCTTGTGCGTAATCTTCTTAATATTCTTCCTTCTGATCAAGAAGCTCGCAATTACCCACAAGGAAGAATGTATCCAAATCTCTTTGATGCCCATCCACCATTCCAGATAGACGGTAATTTTGGTTTCACAGCTGGTGTTGCCGAGATGCTTGTTCAGAGTCATGATGGATATGTGCAGTTGCTTCCTGCCTTGCCTGATGCTTGGGCAAACGGAAATGTGAGTGGATTGAAGGCACGTGGTAATTTTGAAATAAGTATGAAGTGGAGTAGTGGTAAGCTTACATCTGCAACCGTTAAATCACATATTGGAGGCAATCTTCGTGTTGCATCATATGTTCCTTTGCGTGGACTGAAAGAAGCAACGGGTGAGAATAGCAATCCTCTTTTTGTTGTTCCTGCAACAGCATCCCCAATTATCTCAAAAGAAGCACATTTGAAGTTGTCTGCTCAGAAGAAACTATATGTTTATGATATTCCAACAAAAAGAGGACAAGTGATTAATCTATACGTTGAACGTTAAAAGTTGAGCGTTTTTTTACATCTCATTGATTTGTTAACAAACAATGAGATGTAAAAAAAATATTCTATACGTTGAAGTAGGTTTCAAGTTCATTTGCTGCCGACTGGTTGATATTTGCAAGATCCTTAACAATAACTCCATGTTCCAGCAGAGCTATTCGGGTACTTATTTCAATTGTGTGCTGAAGATTGTGACTTGAAATAAGAACTGTTGCATGAGTGCGCTCATTATATGAGGTTATAATTTGCTTTAGGATATGCTGAGAACTTGGGTCAAGGAAATTGAAAGGCTCATCAAGGATAAGTAAATCAGGTTCGTTGAGCAGAGCACCAATAATTCCAATTTTCTGTTTGTTTCCTGCGCTATAGTCGCGTATGAGTTTTTTTTGCCCAAGAATCTCGTCAGACATAAACTGGCTGTAGAGTTGCAATTTGTTGTCAAGTTCTTCCTTACAGATATTGTTAACTCGTGCAACAAAATCAAAGTATTCCTCTGGTGTGAGGAAATCTATAAGAAAACTGTCGTCTATATATGCGCCAGTAGTTTTCTTCCAATCTTCGCTTGTGTGAGGGTCGATAGAGTAGGAGTTTTTTTCTGTAGAAACAAATTCAAGCGACACATCTCCTTCTGTTCTATCAAGAAGATCAAGAATCATGCGGAAAAGAGTTGTTTTGCCAGCTCCGTTGTTTCCTACAAGGCCAAGAATTTCTCCGTGGTTAATAGTATATTCTGGTATATTAACTACGTTTTTTTCGCCATAGGTTTTCTTTAGGTTGCTGAGGTTAATCTTCATCTTGTTGTTTGGGTTTTCTAAGTGGATTATAAAAAAAGCAGAACAAGCAGACAATCTTTTTATTTGAAGCGTCTGCTTATTCTGCTATTCTGTTATGATTTATCGGATGTTACGTCCGTGGCAATTTTTGAATTTCTTGCCTGAACCACAAGGACATGGATCGTTTGGACGAGGCAT
>DGRY01000164.1:0-1113 GCA_002391185.1 Prevotella sp. UBA4376 | reverse complement strand
GACTTGCTGCTGCACGCTGCATTTCGCGAGCACGTTCCTCCTCAATACTTTCCTTCTGTTCTTGGAATCGCTGCTGATGTTCCTCAGGAGCAGCCTCCTGAACTTCCTGCTGCTGTATCTCTGGAATCTGACCACGCATTAGAACGCTTGCTATGCGGTCGTTCATGTCGTCAATCATGTTATCCCAGAGTTTCACACTCTCAAGCTTAAAGATGAGCAATGGGTCTTTCTGCTCGTAAGAAGCATTCTGTACAGAGTGTCGTAGTTCGTCGAGCTGTCGAAGATTTTCTTTCCAATCATCATCTATGATGCGCAGCATGATAACCTTTTCAAATTGCTTAACTACTGACTTAGCTTCAGAATCGTAAGCCTCTTTAAGGTCGCATGGTATGTTCCACACACGCTTACCATCAGTAATTGGCACCATTATGCGTTCATAGAGTGCGCCCTGATTTTCCTGTACCTGCTTGATAACAGGGTAGGCTACGCTCTGAATACGTTCTGTGTGACGCTTGAATGCAGCCATTGCATCCTGGAAGGCACGTTCCTCGAGAGCCTGACGATTACCATTTTCAAATTCATCAGCATCAAAAGGAATTTCCATTGCAAGTACCTTTAGGAACTGCTCCTTAGCACCTTCGTAGTCGTTCTTTTCTATTATAGCAACAACGCGATCCCAGATAACGTTGGTAATGTCCATACCAATACGTTCTCCCATAAGAGCGTGACGACGCTTCTCATAGATAACTGTGCGCTGTTTGTTCATAACGTCATCGTATTCAAGCAAATGCTTACGAATACCGAAGTTATTTTCTTCAACCTTCTTCTGTGCACGCTCGATACTCTTTGAGATAAGTGGGCTTTCAATACGTTCGCCATCTTCAAAGCCTAAGCGGTCCATGACCTTAGAGATGCGCTCGCTGGCGAAAAGACGCATGAGCTTATCTTCAAGAGAAACGTAGAATACAGATGAACCTGGGTCACCCTGACGACCAGCACGTCCACGCAACTGACGGTCAACACGACGACTTTCATGGCGTTCAGTACCAATGATAGCAAGACCACCTGCAGCCTTTACTTCGTCAGAGAGTTTAATATCTGTACCACGACCAG
>DGRY01000163.1 GCA_002391185.1 Prevotella sp. UBA4376 | reverse complement strand
CTAATCTTCAATGTTCAATCTTCAACCGAAGGTCATCGACAGAGCAGATGCTGTCGGCAAAGCCGGTGCATCTGAATGAGCGAAGGAGATAATAGCGAAGCGTTGGGAGAGGCTCCTTCCTCCTTTCATTCTATAGCATTCCTATACCCTAATTCAAGTTTCGTAAGTTTATCTCTTATCAAGAATTTAAGAATTTGAGAATTGGCTTGCGCCCTTGCATGGTCTTATAATTCTTATGAATTCAAGTAGAATTAATTAGAAACATAGGGTCGTTAGCCTAAAAATTCTCTAATTCTCTAATTCTTGATAATATTTTAGAGTAAATATTCACTTACTAAACTTCAATAACCTAACAATACATTTCTTCCTATGTTCCTAAGAATAATATTCGTTTGCTGTTCGTTTGTTGTCCGTTAAGTAAACGAACAACAAACGGACAACAATCGAACAACAAACGGACAACAGATATTGTTATGATAGAGTTAATGTATAGTCAAAGTATTGGTAAGTTATAGGAAATGAATGGCTAAGAGCTTTTTATGCTTTATGCTACAGTTGCTGTTTCTTGTAATGGAAACGATATCTCTATAAGCATAGAAAATAAAACAGTATATTCTAAGCACGAGATTAAGTGCTTATATATAGAAATGAAAAATGATTCTTATTTCATAACCTGTAAGCAAGGCTATAGAGGTGATAAATGTATAAAGCTGGATTCTATTCCATGTAAATACGAATTGGAAAATGCTGATAATTCAATTCTAAAAATAGAACGTTTTAGAAAAGGGAAAAAATCATATAATTTTTTACGAAGAAATGATTTTTATACCATAACAAATTTATCTAATGGTGATGCTGGAGCAGATAAGATTATTTTTTCTACTGATTCTGATGCGCAGATAAAGGTAGCTGAACCATGGAATTTGCAACATTGAATATAATTGTATAAATTTGCCGAGTAGAGTTGACTTCCTTGACGGAAGCAGAGTGCTCTACACCTATGATGCAAAAGGAACTAAATTGAGAACCGATTATTATATTGCTTACCGATGAAAGTTTATAATATATGTTGCTGTAGAGAAAAAGAATGGTAAACTGTGGAAATTTTTACGCTCCAGTTAGAGCGTAAATTTTTCCTAGTAGGGTAGTAATATTTTTCTAACTAAGGAATTTTGAATATCAGTAAATTCTGTGTCAAGAAGAAAACATCTAAATCTCAACACTGTTTTTTGCTACTGAACCGAAAAAGTATAAAATAATTATGGTGGAAGGCACAGATTTAAAATATTGTGTGTAGCTTTGCATTTAAATAGAATGTGATGAGTAAAGAAAAGAAGGTTTCCGTTGTTATGTGTACTTATAATGGGGAGAGGTTTCTGAAAGAGCAGCTGGACTCCATTGTAAATCAGACATACCCTATATATGAATTGATCATACAGGATGATGATTCAAAGGATGGCACTTGGCAGATTCTGCAGGAATATGCTGAAAGGTATTCCTATATAAAGCTGTTCAGAAATCAGCCAGGGAAGGGTGTGAATGGGAATTTCTTTTCTGCTATGCGAAAGGCTACTGGCGACTATATTGCTATTAGCGATCAGGATGATATTTGGAGAAAGAACAAGATTGAGTTGCAGATAAACAATATTGGCGATAAGTTGCTTTGCGCAGGTCACTCAAAACCTTTTTCTACGGATGGTTCTTTCGCTCATTATGATTCTCGTCGCCCGAACATAAATCTGTTGCGACTTATCTTCTCAGGGTTGCCTGGGCATACTATGTTGTTTAGGCGTGAACTTGTGTCGGATATTCTGCCAGAGGACAACGAACTGTATCACGTGTCGTTTTACGATGTTGCCTTAGAACTGGCTGCTGGCGCATTTGGCAGTATTGCCTATTGTGATGAGGTTTTGGTTGATTTCCGTCGTCATTCATCGGCAACAACATATACTGATTTCAGCAAGAATCTGCCTTCGGTAGGTAATGCTTTCTATATTCTTAAATGGTCGGTGATGAACTATAAGAAAGTGCGACCTAAGGCAAGAAAATACTGGCATGCCCGGTTGGCGCTTTTAAAAGCAATACCGTCTGAGGATAAATACTATAAGGAGACGGTAAAGATGTTGCATCTTGAACTGCAAGATGGACTTGTTGCGTTTGTAAAACTGCAATGGTTGTTTGTGAAGAACAGGAAAGTTCTCTTTCATACCACAGGTGGGGGAGTGGTGAAAGCAATAAGGGCTTTTCTCTATCCAATGATGCAATACTATAATTATCGTTAAACTTTCTTTTTTCTGATGAAGTTTATACATTCATCAAGCATCTTTACCTTGAGGATTTTCATAACGGCAACATACATTATTGCTGCCATAACGATTCGTGTTGCCAGCAACAGTTTAAGGTTTGCGATTGGCAATGTGATATAGTAACAGGCAATCATTATTGCTGCTGAGATGAGGGCAAAAGGAAGTATGTCTTTTATTGCATCAAGGAGTTTTAATCCAATAAGCCTCTTGGCATAGTATTGCCATACAAGCAACCATAATATAACTGATGCAGAATAAACTGTTACCATGAAAACCATTCCATAAGAATAAGTGAGCAGAACCAATATGAACTGAACGGCTATTAGTCCAATAGTACACCACATATAAATATCAGAACGTTCTTTGCTTATAACAAGATTCTGATACATGGTGTAGAAGGGTAGAAAGGCACCACTTATGCAAAGAATGCGGAGTAAAGGGATGCTGTCTATCCATTTTTCGGAAATGGTGATGATGATAAACTCGTGGGCTATAAGAGCCAAACCAAACATGGCTGGGAAGGCAAGAAAAGCTGTGAAACGTAGCATTTTTCTAAAGACATTGACTTGTCTTTCGCTGTCGTCGTTTATTTCAACCAATACTGGTTGTGCCACCTGTGCCACTGTTCCAGAAACAAATGAACTTGCCATGGTGTCCCATTTGAATGCCTGAGTGAAGTTTCCTACATTTTTAGCCGTGAACAAACGACCGAAAACCAAAGTAAGCAAGTTTTGGCTCAGCTGATTTACAATCGTGGTAATAAGTATCTTATAACTGAAGCTGAACATTCGCTTTATTGGTGCAAAGTCGATATGCATGCTTGGTCGCCATTTGATGATAAAGAAACGCCATATGCTTGTCATGGCGATATATGTGAATTGCTGCCATGCAAGACTCCAGTAAACCATGCCTTTGACGGCAAGAAAGATACCTACGCATCCCGAAACAGTCAGGGAGGAAACTCGAAGGATTGTTGTTTCCTTTACCATCATGTTCTTGAACAGATATGCTGTTGGTGCTGTTCCGAATGCAGAGAAGAGTAGTGTAAGGAAAACAAATCGTGAAAGGTTAATCAGTTCGGGCTGATGAAAGAATGCAGCTATCAGCGGTGCACAGAAAAACAATATTGTGTAGAGCAGCACACTCATGATGGTGCTAAACCAAAAGACAGAATTGTAATCATTATCTGTTGGTTTTTCTATATTTGTTAAAGCTGCTGAAAAACCACTTTCCTGTAATGCACTGGCTATAGCGGTGAAAACAGCTAACATTCCTACCAATCCGTAGTCGGCAGGAGATAATAGTCGGGCAAGGAATATACCAATAACTATATTCAGTATCTGCATCGTGCCGTTGTTCAGCATGCCCCAGAACAATCCCTTTGCTGTTTTATCTTTAAGATTATTAGCCATTAATATTTACGATTATAGCTGCAAAAATAGTACTTATTGTTTGAAGTTCAAAAGAAAAGTGGTATTTTTGCCAAATAGAACAAGAATATGAAGTCTATTTTTAGAATAAAAAAAGAGGAAAGACTATTGGTGTTGATAATGCTAATGGTGTTTTTTGCGTTTAATGCCCTCGTTATATACAGTCACTACGATTGGTACACAAAACCTTTTCATGGTGGCTTTTGGTCTGTTTTTACAAAGCATTTCCAGATGTCGGGATATGACAACTGGTCGTGGATAACCATTTCTGGATTGCGCATACATTTTGATACTATGCGTCATCCTTTGTATTTGACTTTCCTATATCCAATGTATCTGCTCAATCATTGGTTGATAGATGCGGTGGGATATAATTTTGCAGTGTATTTCATGGGCATACTGATTGTTCTTGCCTCTTGCTATTCGGTAGTTTTCATGTATCGCATATTACGTGAGATTATGGAATTGAAGCGAGCCGACTCCACGTTGCTAACGGTATTCTTTTTCTCTTTTGCTCATATTCTTATTCCAACTATGGTGCCCGACCATTTTGTTTTTTCATTAATGCTTCTGCTCATGACGCTATATATTGTGGGTAAAAAGATGAAAAACAATGATGTACTTGCCACTTGGCAGTCTTTTCTGTTGCTTTTCTTCACTTCTGGAATGGCTCTTTCTAATGGCGCAAAGACAATATTAGCAGGACTGTTTACTAATGGTAAAAAGTTTTTTAAACCCAAATATATTTTCTTTGGCATTTTGTTGCCTTTGCTTGCTTTGTTTGGTATTCAGCGCTATCAATATGAAGCTTTTGAAGTGCCACAGTCGGTAGCCATACATTTGATAGAAGAAGCTAAGAAGAAAGAAAATCCAGAGAAGGTTGCAAATCACCAAAAAGAGCGCACTAAATGGATAGAGGCTCATCAAGGTAAGGCTGCTGGAGATGGACTGATTACAAAACTGATGGATGTATCTACTCCAAGGACACAGACGCTTATTGAAAATTTCTTTGGTGAGTCGATTCAGTTACATCAAGATTATGCCTTGAATGATTTGTCGTGGAATCGTCCTGTTTTTGTTACTTATAGCTGGTGGATAAACTATCTTGTTGAGATTGTTGTTGTGTTGCTGTTTGTAATGGGTGTAGTTAAGGGCATTCGTTCACGATATATGCTTATGCTTCTATCGTGGTTTGCTTGTGATGTGTTCATAAACCTTGTGTTAGGATTTGGAATATGCGAGGTGTATATAATGACAGCCGGATGGGCATTTATTATTCCGATTTCGATAGCTTATCTTCTAAAGGGACTATCAAATAGATGGGCAGTGACAATAAGAACGGTTGTCTTTATTACAGGTTCTTTCCTTCTGATTTATAACGGAAGCATTATAGTGAACTATTTGCTGAATTCTCCAGTCTGCTATCATTAAAAAATCGACAATAATTTATGGCAAGAATATATAATACAGGCGAAACCGAAGAGGATTTAAGAAAAGAGTATAATCCTGATGGATCAGTTCTACGGCGTGCTCAGCTTAGAATGCTTGATATGGCTATTTATCTGCAAGAAACAGCGAGAAAACTCGGTATTCCTTGCAGAATAGATGGAGGAAATGTGCTTGGAGCCTTGCGGCATGGAGGGTTTATCCCTTGGGACGATGATATAGATTTTGTTGTCGACTACAAGGACTATAAACGATTATGTTCTTATTTGAAAGAGCATCCGCATCCTCAATATGTTTTGCAAGATAATGATACTGATCCTGGATATTTCAAGGAGTGGGCGACTTTGCGCGACCTTAAGAGTGAGCATGTTGCGGATGAGAGTATGGATATTCGTGATAGAAACTCTTTCGAGGTTTTGAAATATAAAGGACTTCATGTTGATATCTTTCCATACGAGGGTAATATGATTCCTTGGCTTCAGCACTTTGCTGCCAAACTGTCGTGCTTTGTAAATTTTGATTTGGTTCCAAAGCATTTGCGATTGGCGCAGATAGGCTATTCGTTGCTTCATAATGTGGTGTTTCCTTGCTTTAGAGGTGTTGGCTGCATCTTTGGCAAGAAGGATATTATGATGCATTCTTATGGTGCATGGTTCTATGAGCAGAATCCACGTAAGTTCATGGTGCCACATAGCAAACTGATGTTTGAGAACTATGAGTTTGAGGCTCCAGCTAATCCACAGGAAATATGTCGCATTGCCTATGGAAACTATATGGACCTACCCCCTCGTGATAAACGGAACAGACATCAGGTTAGCATAAAGTTTTTAGAGTGAAACATCTATCTAAAGATAAAATTATGAATATAGCTGTAATTTTTGCTGGCGGTTCAGGACTTCGTATGCACACCAAGTCTCGCCCTAAGCAGTTCTTGAATTTGAATGGTAAACCGATAATTATCTACACTTTGGAGTTGTTTGACAATCATCCGGATATAGATGCTATTGTTGTGGCATGTATAGAGGAATGGATTCCTTTTTTGGAAAAACAACTTCGTAAGTTTGAGATTACTAAGGTGAAGAAGATTGTTCCTGGTGGCTCTACGGGACAGGATTCAATCTATAATGGACTTTGTGCAGCTGAAGAGATTGCTGATGGTGAGAATGCTTGCGTGCTTATTCATGATGGTGTTCGTCCGTTGATAACCGAAGAGACTATTACGGATAATATAAACACGGTAAAGAAAAGTGGTTCGTGTATAACATGTGTGCCTGCTACTGAAACCTTTATTGTGAAGCAGCAAGATGGCTCGCTTGAGATTCCGTCGAGAGCAAACTCTTTGATAGCTCGTGCTCCGCAAAGTTTTGTCTTAAAGGATATTCTTGATGCACATAGAAAAGCTATCAGTGAGAACAAGCACGACTTTATTGATTCATGTACGATGATGAGTCATTATGGGCATAAGCTTGATACTGTTATAGGTCCGATGGAGAATATAAAGATTACTACTCCTACCGATTTCTTTGTTCTTCGTGCGATGATAAAGGTTCATGAAGATCAGCAAATATTTGGTTTATGATGAATAAGGTACAAGAACAGGATATTAAGGCTTGGATTGATAGCTTTGCCTTATATGAATGTTTTAAGAATAAGAAAATATTGATTACAGGGGCAACAGGATTGTTGGGCTCTTGTATGCTTAGATGTTTGCAGGCGTTGAATAGTTGCTATCATTTGAATATCAACATAACAGCCGTAGTAAGAAGCAAAGAAAAGGCTGAAAGTATGTTTGGGGGTGCTGGCGAGTGCTTGCACTACTATGTTTTTGATTTCTCGGAGAATAGTGCTTTCTGTCCTGATGAAAAGCCTGATTATATATTCCATTTTGCAAGTCCTACGGCATCTAAGTTCTTTGTTGAACATCCTGTGGAAACGATAAAAACAGGACTTCAGGGAACCGAGATGATACTTGAATATGCAAAAGACCATCCATTGGATTCGGTTGTTTTTGCATCTTCACTTGAGGTTTATGGAACTGTTTTCGAAGATGCTGAGCCATTGACAGAAGAAAAACAGGGATATCTTGACCCAATGGAAGTGCGCAGTTGCTATCCCTTGGCAAAACGCATGTCGGAATGTCTTTGTAAGTCTTATAGTGAAGAGTATGCTGTTCCTGTGAAGATAGCTCGCTTGGCTCAAACTTTTGGTGCTGGCATATCAAAGGATGATAATCGCGTTTTTGCACAGTTTGCACGAAGTGTGATAAATAACAATAATATCGTTCTTCATACTGCAGGTAAGCTCTCTCGTTGCTATTGTTATACAATAGATGCTATAGAGGCTCTTTTTTATATTGCAATAAAAGGAAAAGATGGCGAAGCATATAATGTGGCAAATGAAGATACTTATATCTCTGTCATTGATATGGCTCGTTTCATTTGCAAGGAGTTTAATCCAAACATATCTCCGGTTATAGAGTTAAAAGAAGGTATGGGCTATTCGCCAACAACAAAGCTTAGACTTGACACTAAAAAGGTAAAGGATTTGGGGTGGAAACCAAAATATGATCTTCGTTCGATGTTTTATCATCTAATAATGTCAATAAAAGAGTAATGCCTAATATTTTTCAGCGAGCATATAAAAGCACTTTAGCTGTGTGGGAAAGAAAAGACCTTTCTATGTGGGATTATAGTCCCAAGGTTTCGCTTCCCATATACGGAATGTATCATATCTATTGTGCCGACGGTTGGGAGTCGATGGTGAGGGAACAGTTTGGTAATTTAGTTTCGGCAAGATTGTTAGAGGCAACAACTAAACTATATATCAGTTGTATAGCAACTAAAGAGGAAGATATAGTAAGACTACGTGAAATTTTTGATAATGATAAAATTGAAATAATCTCTATTTCTAACGATCCAGGTTGCTTTGAATACCCAGCTCTTGACTACATGTATGAAAAGAGTAAGCATGAAGACTTTCTTTTCTACTATTTTCATACTAAGGGCATTTCCTATCAGACTTTTGATACAAAAGACAAACTATTTCTTGCTTTCAGACGTAAGATAGTTTCGTGGCGAAGAATGATGGAGTATTTTATATTCGACAGATGGAATGTGGCTGTAAATACTTTGTTGAATGGATATGAAACTTATGGAAGCTATCTGTTCCCTCCATTCGTAAACAGAATGTACGCCGGTAATTTCTGGTGGGCACGCTCTGATTATTTTGCTACTTTGGATAGGTTGAGTGATGAAACCAAACGTAAGAATAGGTTTATGGCAGAAGAATGGCTTTTGACAAAAGTAAAGAAACCATTTTCGGCGTTTGATACCGTAGCCGATCTGTACTTTGTGAATATCCCCGAAACGCTTTATGTTGAAGGAAAGCATTCTGTTGTTGATGCAATCTGCTTTTTTGTTGTATATACTTTCCGAAAATATCAAAAGAAGTGGTTTAAGTGCAGTTATAAGAAGAAATGTCAGAAGAGGTTTCAGCAGTTGAAAGGTTGAAACCTCCGCCAGCCCCTCTGTTTTTTATCTTCTCATTCTTCATTATTTCTTTTATTTTTTTAGAAGCTATATTATAAAAAGTTGAAGTTAAATAAATAAAATATAGTTAATATATCGTAAAAACGATATTTTTGCGATGCGTGGATAAATTTCTCATAAATAAAATATGTACCTTTGCAGTCCGATTGTGAGGTGATACTTAGTAGCCTTGCAGCTACAGTTGTGTTAATAGCCATTTCTTTGGCCGGACTTGGCAGTTAGTGAATCGGCTGTGGCATCAGAGAGAATGCTGTGGATGGTCTCTTTTAGACTGGAGGCGCCGCGAGGTCTCTGTTATCATAGATTGTTAATTAAGTTTTTTAGTAGTAAATTTAAATTTTAAAATGGACACTTTAAGTTACAAGACTATTTCCGCTAACAAGGAAACAGCTAAGAAGGAGTGGGTTGTAGTTGATGCTACCGATCAGGTTGTAGGTCGTCTCTGCTCTAAAGTTGCTAAGTTGATTCGCGGAAAGTACAAACCAAACTTCACACCTAATGTAGATTGTGGAGACAACGTAATCATTATCAATGCCGAGAAGGTAGTCTTCACTGGTAAGAAGGAGACTGATAAGGTTTACACACGTTATACTGGTTACCCTGGTGGTCAGCGTTTTAACACTCCTGCTGAGCTTCGTACTCGCAAGGATGGTGTTGATAAGATTATTCGTCACGCTGTAAAGGGTATGCTCCCTAAGGGTCGTCTGGGCCGTAAGCTCATTACTAATCTTTATGTATTTGAAGGTGCAGAGCACGATAAGGCAGCTCAGCAGCCAAAGACAATTGATATTAACCAGTATAAGTAATTAGAAGATGGAATTAATTAATGCAATTGGTCGCCGCAAGAGCGCTGTAGCTCGTGTTTAC
>DGRY01000022.1:1691-13273 GCA_002391185.1 Prevotella sp. UBA4376 | reverse complement strand
AAAAAGTAAAAAGGCAAAAAGGTAATAGAGTAAAAGGGTAAAAGAGTGAAGCACATAACTCATTTTAGGTATTACAAAAATACCATATTCTTAGTATTGACACGTAATGAAATAAGCCCTAACTTTGCACACATCAAAAGGATTATTCATTTAGCCATATAGATTGATAATACCCTATGTAGCGACTGATTTACGCTATTAATAAGTTTGTTCGCTAAAATTCATAATGTTTTTGTATAATATGTATGAGACTCGCTGAGAAGCGAGTCTTTTACTGTTTGGATGTTTTATTGTTTACTGTTTACCGTTTGTAGTTTACAGTTTATAGTTTACCATTTGTTCTTGATAGTTGGTTTGGTGGTTTGGAGTAATGGTTGTTTAGTTCAATTAATTTTTATACCTTTGCCCAAAACAATCAATTTTATATGGCAAAAATAGCAATTTATACGCTTACTTCAGAACTGCATGATGAGCAGGCGGTAACAGCAAGTACAAAGGATTTCCTTGAGACTCTTGGTTTGGAATACGATTTCTGTGGTGCTAATTTTGATGATTACGGCACTCATTCGCTCGATCTCCTTTTTGTTCGCACAGGTGGCACTGAAGGTATTTTTCATCAGTTACTCCCTTTGTTGCAGAGCAAGAGTAATCAACCTATCTATTTGCTCACATCGGGTAAGAGTAATTCTCTTGCTGCTTCTATGGAGATTCTTTCCTATATGCAGCAGAATGGTATTCTGGGGGAGATTATTCATGGTAGTAGCGAATATGTGTGTCATCGTATCAAAGTGTTACAGCATGTATGCAATGCTAAACGACTGCTCTGTGGTACCAAGGTTGGTGTTATTGGTGCCCCCAGCGACTGGCTCATTTCAAGTAATGCCGATGCACAAGCTATCAGCACTAAGTTAGGTATCGAGATAATTAATATCCCTATGCAGGAACTCCTTGATATCTATGCTTCACAGCAGGATGGCACCGATGTTGAACTCATGTCTAAGGCTCCTACCGATGCTATTCGTGAGTCGATCCCTGGAGCTTTGCGTATCTATGAGTGTTTAAAGGTGCTTGTAGAGAAATATTCTCTCTCTGGTTTAACCATTCGTTGTTTTGACCTTCTCACAGCTGTAAGAAACACAGGATGTATAGCTCTTGCTAAATTAAATGCCGAAGGTATCGTGGCTGGTTGTGAAGGCGATGTTCCTGCTGTTCTTTCCATGATGGTTTCAAATGCTCTTACTGGCAAGAGTGGTTTCCAGTGTAACCCTGCAAGTGTTGATGTAGTTAAAGGACGTTTGATGTTTGCTCATTGCACCATTCCATTAAATATGGTTGACCGCTATGAACTCGATACACATTTTGAATCTGGTATAGGAGTAGGCATTCGAGGTTATATGCATGGCAATGTCACCATCTTTAAGATGAGTGGTGATGCAAGTCGCATCTATGCCGAGGAGGCAACCATCCTTTCTTGTGAGAATAAGCCAAATCTTTGTCGCACTCAAACTATTGTGCAGCTCGATCATGCAGAACAGGCTCGCTATTTCCTTACTCGTCCTATAGGAAATCATCACATTATAATAAATGGACGCCATAAGGAAGAACTTGAAGAACTGTTGCTTTCTAAATAAATCTTTTATTCAAGTTTCGTAAGTATGGCTTACGAAACTTGAATCTTTTTCCCTTTTTTCCTTTTTCAAGTGCGTAGTATCTCCCTCGCCTTTGGAGAGGGCCTTTGGAGAGGTTTTTCTATTTTACTCTTTTCCCTTTTTACTTTTTTTTGTATATTTGCACTCGCAATTGGTTCTCGTAACAGAGATTAATAGGGAATCAGGTGAGAATCCTGAACAGTCCCGCTGCTGTGTGCGGATGTTCTCTGGTAAGCAAATGTCACTGAGCAGATAATACACTTGGGAAGACGCTTATCGGAAAGTCGCAAAGTCAGAAGACCTGCCATTGTCGTTGTGTGTTTCTATAATCCTCGAGGAAGGATGAGAAACTAAATAATATTATTATGATATGAGAGAAAGGGCTCTCATTGTTGGATGGTATGATGGATCGTTTTCGTTTCATTATGTTTTTGGCATTCTGTGTAGGAATGGTGCCTGATGTCTGCGCTAAGGAGTGTGGACAGGACTCGTTGCGCTCTTTTTCCATTGATGAAGTGAGTGTTACCGCTAAAGGCATTGAAAGAAATGTTGGTGCAACGATGAGTGTGCAACAGTTGTCTAAGCAGGATTTGTTAAATCTTGGCATTTACAATGTTGCTGATGCAGTGAAACGTTTTGCAGGTGTTAGCGTGAAGGATTATGGCGGTATCGGAGGAATGAAAACTGTATCGATACATAATCTCGGTGCTCATCATATAGCTGTTTGCTATGATGGGATTACTATCAGTAATACTCAGGCTGGTCAGATAGATATAGGTCGATATAACACTGAGAATCTTCAACTAGTGTCGTTGAGTGTAGGTGGTGAGGACAATCTTATGCAGAGTGCCCGCCAATATGCTGCTGCAGGTGTGCTCTCAATGGTTTCTGAACGCCCTAAGTTTGATGATGGTAGATATTATGGCTTTAAGGCAGGCTTACAGGTTGGCTCATTCGGATTGGTAACTCCTTCATTGAGATGGTGGCAACGGATAGGTGAGAGAACATCTGTTAGTGTATCAGGAAAGATGATGCGTGCTGATGGCATTTATCCTTATATACTTCGTAATGGAAGGATGAAGACTCGTGAACATCGTTATAATTCGGCAATAAATGCTTGGCAGGGTGAGGCTGATATATATCATTCGTTTAACGACAATAGCAAATTGAATGTGAAAGCCTATTGGTATTATTCCAAGCGCGAACTGCCTGGTGTGGTGATACTATATGCCAATCCTTCTGATGAAATGATGTGGGATGAGGATTTCTTTACACAAGCTCTTTATAGCAAGCAGTTTTCAAAACATTTAGAGATGAAACTGCGTATGAAGTTCACTCATTCGTGGAATCAATATAAAGATTGGGGCTCGCAATATCCAGGAGGTGTGCAAACCGACATAGATCGACAGAATGAATATTATGCAGGTGCTACGTTAGGTTGGCATATCGTAAAAGGACTCGATTTTGCTTTTGCTCAGGATTTGAGCTTTAATGAGCTAAAGAGCAATGTATATGTTAATGCCACCTACGATGTGCCCAATCCTAAGCGATATACTTCAACAACCGCTCTTGCTTTGAAGTGGAGATGGAACAGACTGAAAGTTGACGGCAGTATGGCATATCTGTGTGCTATGGAGCAGGTTAATAATGAAAATATAGCTAAGCCAAAGGATAAGAAAAAGATCACCCCATCCCTGTCGCTTAGTTACAGATTGTTTAGTAACCATGCTCTGTACGTGCGAGCTATGCTGAAGAATACTTTCCGAATACCAACATTCAACGATATGTATTATCGCAGATTGGGAAATATAAATTTGCGCCCAGAACTTGCTCATGAATATAGTGCAGGATTAACATGGGAAATGCAGGTTGGTAAGCTAAAATATCTCACTCTAACTGTTGATGGCTATTATAATGATGTTACCGATAAGATAGTTGCTTTTCCAAGCACCTATGTGTGGCGAATGGTAAACTATGGTAAAGCCGAGATTGTGGGTATGGATGTTACTATGGGTACGCAAATTGATATTTCCAAAGGCTTTGATGTGAAAGCTACTGCTGCTGCCACATGGCAGAGGGCTGTGGATAAAACCAACAAGAATAGTCTGATATATAACAACTTGTTGCCTTATACGCCACGCATAAGTGGTAATGGCTCTGTGATATTTACAACTCCATGGCTTAGCATGGGATATAGTGTTATGATGCAGGGACGCAGATATTCAGCAGAACAAAACAGTATTGAATACCTAATGCCTTCTTTTTGGGAACATTCTCTAAGTGTGCAGAGAAGTTTCAAGGTGAGAAAACTTCAGTTGGATGTGCAGGCAAAATGCACCAATATTCTTGATGCTCAGTATGATATAATACAGTATTATCCTATGCCTGGACGGCAGTTTAATGTTTCTCTTGTTGTAAAATATTAGTTTTAACCATATAAAATAAAAAAGAAATGAAGAAAATTTTAGTAGCGTTATTAGCTTTTACAAGTGTTGCATTCACTTTCACATCTTGTAGCGAAGATGAGTGGAATGCTTTTGGTAATGGTAAGGTAGAAATGCCTAATTCCTCTCGTGCATTCATTCTTAATGAAGGTAGCATGGGTGGAAATAACTCAAACATCATCTATTTTGACTGGGCAACAGGAAAGATTAATGATAATGATTTGTTTGTTCAGCAGAATGGTGTAAAGCTTGGTGACACCGGTAATGATATTGAGGTTTATGGCAATGATCTTCTCGTGGCTGTTAATGTCAGCAACTATGTAGCATTGCTCGATGGCTATGGTGTAGAAAAGAGCCGTATTAGCTTTGAGCAATATAAGAACCTTGGTCAAGTGCGCAACCTTACTACTATTGGCAATAGGGTATATGCAGTTTCTTATGGCGGATATGTAAGCACATTGCGAGTTGATGGCGACAAACTTGTTTATGAAGATAGCTTGAAAGTTGGTGAACGTCCTGAGGATATCATAGCAGTAAAGGGCAAGCTTTATGTATTGCTGCAAGGTGCATATAACAACGACAACCGTATGGCTGTAATCGAAGCAGGAAGCAAGGCAATCAAGTACGTTACGATATCAACTAACCCAACTAAATTTATAGCGTTTGATAATAAAATAATTATTTGTCATTATGATGCAAGCTATAATAGCAAGTGGGGATACTATGATCTTGCTAAAGAAGAGTATGTTGATGTTGATGGTGATGCTGTAGCTCTTGCAAATGCAAATGGAAAGTTGTTAATTGGGACAAGTTTGACCTCTAATTATGTTGTTTATGCCTCTGATTTGACTATTTACAACTTTGCAACAAATAAGTCAGAAACTTTCTTTAAGAATATTCCTGAGGCTCTTAAAAACAGTTGTATCTATTCTATCAGCGTTAATCCTTATGACAACAGAATATATGTTGCAACAAGTAACTTTAACGATAATGGTATTATCTATGTTTTTGATGGAGAGGGTAACTATGAGAGAAGTTTCTCAGCATACGGAATTAATCCTCACGCAATTGTATTCATGAACTAATGCGTAAGATATTATACATATTAATCCTTTTAGCAAGTATCCTCACTTCTTGCAATGGCTCTTCATCAAAGAGCCATGCAGAGGGTGGGGATACTCTCGCATTGAAGTATGCTAAGCATATTTCTATTATTGAGCACACTGACTACACACAGGTAAATCTCACCGACCCATGGAAGGAGGGCAGAATACTACACACATACTATCTTGTGCCTAAGGGCAAGAAAGGTGATGATGTGGCAGAAACATTAAAGCAGAAAGGGGAGAACAAACAGGTGGAGGCATCAAGTGTGGTGCGTACACCTGTGGAACGAAGTGTTGTCTTCACCACGGTGCATGCTTCACTTATCATAGAACTTGGAGCTGCAAAGCAGATAACAGGTGTGTGCGATCTGAACTATATGAATATTCCTTGGATTCATCAGCAGGTGAAAGCAGGAACAATAACTGATTGTGGTAGTGGACTTGATGCTGATGTAGAGAAAATCATAGACAGCAAACCCGAGGTGTTGCTGGTGTCGCCATTTGAAAACAGTGGTGGCTATGGCAAACTTGAGGAGATAGGTATTCCTATTGTTGAAACTGCCGACTATATGGAAACCTCGGCATTGGGTAGGGCTGAGTGGATGAAGTTCTATGGCATGCTCTATGGTGTGCAGAAACATGCTAATGCTCTTTTTGATAAGGTTGATAGCAACTATCACACCTTAAAGAAGAAAGCAATAAATTCAAAGATTCACCGTTCTATCATCACAGAGATGAAAACGGGTAGCGTGTGGTATGTTCCTGGAGGCAAGAGTGTTATAAGCGAGATGATAAAGGATGCTGGGGGACGCTATGTGTATGCTGCTAACAAAGATGCCGGTTCGCTTAGCTATCCTTTTGAAAAGGTGCTCGATGATGCTGGTAATGCTGATGTGTGGATATATAAATATGCAGGGCATCCTGCCACACTTCAGGAAATCTATGCCGACTATCATGGTTATGGTGAGATGAAGGCATGGAAAACAGCACAGGTGTATGGTTGTGACACAGAGAAAAGTAGATATTTTGAAGAGGCAAGTTTTCACCCAGAACGTGTGTTGCTCGACTTTATTATCATGCTTCATCCCGAGTTGAGACTTGGATATCTTCGTTATTATCACAAAATAAAATGATGAAATCGCAAATAAAAATAATCATATTGCTTTTGATGATATGTGGGGCATTCATTCTGAATCTCATCATTGGTAGTGTTGACATTCCGCTTAAAGATGTTAGCTCTATTATTATGGGCGATGAGGTTCAAAAAGCCTCGTGGCGTTTCATTATCATAGAATCGCGGTTGCCCCAAGCGCTTACTGCTCTTCTTTCGGGAGCAGCTCTTGCTGTAAGCGGTTTGATGTTGCAGACTGCATTCCGAAATCCTTTGGCTGGTCCTGATGTGTTTGGTATCAACAGTGGTGCTGGTTTAGGGGTTGCTCTGGTTATGTTGCTTCTGGGGGGGAGTGTGTCGGCAGGAATGTTCACTTTCACAGGTTTTGTTGCCATTTTTGTTTCTGCCTTTGCAGGAGCCATGATTGTAACAATGATAATCTTTGGTTTTAGCAATATTGTACGTAATAACGTAATGCTGCTTATCATTGGTTTGATGATAGGATATATAGCCAATTCTGCCATCTCTCTGCTTAATTTCTTTGCTACCGAAGAAGGGGTGAAGAGTTATATGGTGTGGGGAATGGGCAATTTTGGTGGAGTGTCAATGCGCAATATGCCTGTGTTTGCTGGAATTGTTCTGTTAGCGCTATTAGCAAGCTGCATGTTTATCAAACCGCTCAATGCCTTACTTCTTGGCACACAGTATGCCATAAACTTAGGATTTAATGTTAAACTTGTGCGCAACGGTTTGTTGATGGTAACAGGATTGCTCACTGCGATAGTAACGGCTTTCTGCGGACCTGTAGCTTTTATCGGTTTGGCTGTGCCACATATAGCCCGTTTGTTTTTCAAAACCGAGAATCATCGTGTGTTGCTTCCTGGCACTATGCTCTGTGGTGCTGTGGTGGCTTTAGTGTGTAACATCTGTTGCTATCTGCCAGGTGAAGGAGGTATAATCCCACTCAATGCTATAACCCCAATCATTGGTGCACCGATAGTTATATATATAATAATGAAGAAATAATGAGCATTTATACGAGAAAAGGAGATAAAGGAACAACAACCTTGTTAAACGATAGTGTTGCCAAGGATGATGTTCGCATAGAAGTTAATGGCGAAATAGATGAGCTTAGTGCTGTTTTAGGTTTGGCGCGTGCTTCATTAGGTGATGAGGCTCTTTGTGTCCGCATAGAGCAGTTACAGCGCCTTCTTGTTAGTGTGATGGCAATAGTGGCAGGAGTGACAACAGACTCGGACAACGAGTTTGCTACTGCTGTTAGTCAGTTGGAGCACGAAATAGACGAGTTTGAGGATAAGAATCCTCATTTTAACTTTGTTGTGCCTGGCAAAAACATGCCTAATGCCTTTCTGCATTATGCACGCACAAAAGCACGTACTGCAGAGCGCAGAATGTGGTTCATGAACAAAATGTATCCATTGCCAGAAGTTGTAATGCAGTTCATGAATCGTCTTAGTGATTGGCTGTTCTGTGTAGCTGAGAAATAGGTATAATATCCTTTGTTGAGCTTTTGCAGTCTATATGCTGTTAATAAGGTGTTTTGGCTATTATGACTTTTGTTAGTGGTAAGTAACACAAAAGGCTTTCGGGAAAACCGAAAGCCTTTTGTTCTCTCTCTCTATTTTGTGGGGAGGTTTAATTAGCTGATTCGAATTCGCGGAGGAAGCGAGTGTCGTTCTCTGAGAACATACGGAGGTCGCTTACGCGATATTTGAGGTTGGCAATGCGCTCAACACCCATACCGAAAGCGTAGCCGGTGTAAACACTGCTGTCGATGCCACAAGCTTCAAGGTCGTGTGGGTCAACCATACCGCAACCGAGGATTTCTACCCAACCAGTGTGCTTGCAGAAACCACAGCCTTCGCCACCACAGATGTTACAACTGATGTCCATTTCGGCTGATGGTTCTGTGAATGGGAAGTATGATGGACGGAGACGAATTTTAGTGTCGGGACCGAACATTTCGCGTGCGAATGTAAGCAGAACCTGCTTAAGGTCGGTGAAACTTACGTTCTTGTCAACATACAAACCTTCTACCTGATGGAAGAAACAGTGTGCACGTGCAGAGATAGCTTCATTGCGATATACTCTACCAGGGCAGAGAATGCGGAATGGTGGTTGGTGATTTTCCATGAAGTGAGCCTCGTCGCCTGATGTGTGGCTACGTAGTAATACGTTCTTTGTTACATCGGCTGGGTTGCTGCGCTCAATGAAGAATGTGTCTTGCATGTCGCGAGCAGGGTGGTCGGCAGCAAAGTTCAGCATTGTGAACACGTGCTGATCGTCGTCAACCTCAGGACCCTGGAAGAGGGTGAATCCCATGCGACTGAATATATCAATGATTTCGTTCTTTACGATGGTGAGTGGATGACGTGTACCCAACTGTATAGGGTAGGCAGTACGAGTGAGGTCGATATCATCACTTGAAGCTTCGGCTACAGCGAGTTCATCACGCAGAGCGTTGATTTTATCTGTTGCAGCAGTCTTCAGTTCGTTGATTTTGATACCGATTTCCTTCTTCTGTTCTTTTGCTACATTGCGAAACTCGCCCATGAGTTCGTTGATGGCACCTTTTTTGCTCAAATACTTCAGACGCAACTGTTCTACGTCTTCTGCATTCTGTGCAGTAAGTGTGCTTACTTCTTTAAGAAGTTCTTCAATCTTTTCGAGTAACATATCTTTTAAAACGTTTTATTCTATTTTATTTTGCAAAATCGAATGCAAAGGTAAGGAATTTAATTCATAATACATAATTCATAATTCATAATTTTGAGATTGCTACATATTTTATGCGTTTTTTTGTGTTGCATTTGAAATTAATGTTGTACATTTGCAAACTAAAAGTAGCTTTGGTTTGTAAAAAATATAATTGACTATAAATGAGAAAAGTTGCATTTTTTTTCATTGCTTTGATGATTACAACGGCTTTGTTTACCTGCTTCAGTTGTACGGATAAAAAGCCTGTTGCCAATGCCGACACAATTCTTGCCGACAGCGGTGTTGTTGATACTTCTTCAACAGACACTCTTGAAGATATTATTGCTGCTCAGCCAATGCCAAAGGCTGCCGACGAGCTGTTTGATGATTTCTTCTTTAATTTCGCTGCTAACAGAAAGCTACAGAGAAAACGCATTCTTTTTCCACTTCCTGTGTATAGAAACGGCAAGATAGAAAAGAAGATAGAGAAGGGGAAGTGGAGAATGGAACATTTCTTTATGCATCAGGATTTTTATACTCTTATCTTTGACAACCGAAAGCAGATGAATGTGGTTAAGGATACTACTATCTCGCATGTTGTTGTGGAAAAGATATTCTTTGATATAAAGACCGTTCAGCAGTTTCTTTTCAATCGTATAGACGGGCAGTGGATGATGACAAGCATCAACTATAAGCCTATGTATGAGAACAAGAATGCGTCGTTCCTGAAGTTCTTCCACCGTTTTGTTAGTGATAAGGATTTTCAGTATTCAAGCATTAACGATCCATTGGATTTCTCGGGGCCTGATCCTGATGATGACTTTGGTACTATGACAGGTACGCTGGCTCCAGAGCAGTGGAGTTCGTTTGCACCTCAGTTGCCAGAGGGGATGATTTACAATATTATCTATGGTCAGAAATATACCGAGAGCACACAGAAAATTTTCTGTATTCGTGGTATAGCCAATGGTTTGGAAACAGAGCTGAGCTTCCGTAAGATTGGTGATAGGTGGAAGCTTGTGAAACTAACTATGTAGAGTAGATGATAAATATATACGAAAATTATAGTCTTGCAAAGCATAATACCTTTGGTATTGATGTTAACTGTCGTCAGTTTATAGAGTTTGATTCTATTTATGATGCTCAAGAGGCTGTTAAACACATAAAATACGGTGAGGAGTTTATGATTGTTGGAGCAGGAAGTAATTTGCTGCTCACCAAGGATTATCCCCACACTGTGTTTCATTCCCAAATCAAGATGATTCAGGAGAGGGAACTGAAGAATGTGGCTAATATTAAGGCAGATGAAAATGCTGTTTTAGTGGACTGTGGCTCGGGTGAAACCTTTGACGATGTGATAGCATGGTGTGTGGAAAAGGATATTCATGGACTTGAGAACCTGTCGCTTATTCCTGGTGATGTGGGGTCGAGTGCAGTTCAGAATATTGGTGCATACGGTGTTGAAGTTGGCAAGTTTATTTTTTCAATAGAAGTGGTGGATGTGAATACTGGCGAATATAGACGAATATTTCCTGGACTTTGCCAATATGGCTATCGTCACAGTATTTTCAAGGATGCCTGGTACAACAGATATATCATCACGCATGTAACGTTTAAACTTAGCAGAAAGTTTTCTCCAGTACTTGATTACGGCAATGTGAGGGGGGCTTTGGCTGAGAAACTGAATTGCTCTGCCGACGAGGTTGATAATAGGGTTACGCCGCAGTTGTTGCGTGATGCAATTATTGAAATTCGTAGAAATAAATTGCCTAATCCTGTTGAATATGGCAATGCAGGTAGTTTTTTTATGAATCCTGTGGTTGATAAAGATACGCTTGAGGAAATAAAAGAACGTTGCCCTGAACTTAAATATTTTGAGGTGAGCATGCCTGAATATCCTGGAGATAAACGCGATGGTACTTATTATAAGATTCCTGCGGGATGGCTTATTGACCAGTGTGGTTTGAAGGGAATGAACATGGGAAAGGCTGGCGTGTGGCATAATCAAGCTCTTATTCTGTATAACAGGGGAGGAGCTCAAGGAAACGAAATTGTAGCCTTGATGAAACATGTTCAGGCTGCTGTAAAAGAAAAATTCGGGATAGAATTGAAGCCAGAGGTAAACGTTATTTAGCGTTCACTATAACCTCTCCCCCTGCTTCAATGGTCTTTACACCCCCTTCGTGTTACTTCCCTTTGGTCAGTGGGTCTTCGACAAATCTCCCCCGTTTCCGGGGGACAGAAACCCCGAGGGGGAGGGAGCCAGCCCAAAGGGCTGTAATGCAAACCACTCTCAAGCAAGCCACCAAAGCGGCAAAGAGGTTTTATTCAAGTTTTTTTTTACGAGGCATAGATTTTAAAGAATAATGATTGTTTTTTAGGTTTGAAGGATGAAGAAAAACCGAGAAAACATCCAAATATGAATGTGGAATTACGAATGTGGAATTTTGAATTAGTCGCACGGCGTGCGATGAAGAATTATTCAATTAAAAATTATCTTGCTTCCTATTCCATGTTCCTGCTGGTTAGCCCTCCCCAGTAGGGAAGGGCTAAC
>DGRY01000022.1:0-1616 GCA_002391185.1 Prevotella sp. UBA4376 | reverse complement strand
ATTCAAAACTCATAATTTGTAATTGTGCTTGCGCAACCAATTTCAAATTTATAACTCGTAATTTCAAATTCTGGTTAGGGTTTTTATATGTTTATCTCTCAAAGCATGGCACTATCGCTTGCGATAACGCAGAGAAGATGGTGAGGGCGTGAAAGCTTGCTTTCGCAAGCCCGAAGGCATGTTCTCGTATAGATGTCGAAGGCATCACAATGCTTTGAGGTGTTTTTGGGGTTTTTCTTTAAAATCAAATTAACGATATAATTAACGATAATTATACGGATGATAGTATGATGTTCAAAATTGGTGGGTTGGTTGTTTAGTCGTTTGGTGGTTTGGTTTTTGATGAGTTTGCGATATCATTTTAACAAGTTTCTATTACCATCGTTCTCTAATACACGCATCTGATTGATGGCTATACGATTGAGTCGTACCAGTCTTTCACCCTGTGGCATGCCTTCGTCAATAAGCACGGCATTTATATTCTCCATGTTGGCGAGGCAAATCAGTTCATTGATTGAGGCATAGTCGCGGATGTTTCCTTTTAGTTCCGGATTGGCTTCGCGCCATTGTTTTGCAGTAATTCCAAACATGGCAACGTTCAGCACATCAGCTTCTTCAGCATAGATGATACTGGCTTGGGTTTGGGTGACTTCTTCGGGAATGAGATTTTGCTTAATTGCATCCGTGTGAATTCGGTAGTTGATTTTTGATAGTTCACGCTTGGCTGACCATCCGATCAGTTTTTGCTCGTCAGTTTTCATGCGCTCGAACTCCTGAATTAAATAGAGTTTGAACTGGGGTGATACCCATGTAGCAAATTCAAAGGCGATGTCCTTGTGGGCATATGTACCACCGTAGCGTCCTGCTTTGGCAACGATTCCGCATGAGTTAGTCTTCTCCACCCATTGCTTTACGGAAAGTATGAAGCGATTCAGACCTGCTGCATTTTTAATTCCCTCGAATTCGGGGGAATTAAAATTAGGATTATACATAGACTCCCAGATACCTAGGAACTCAATGGTGTTCTTGTTGCGGAGCCACTTTTCAATAAGTGCCAGTCCGTTTTCTATATTACGCACCATATCTGTGAGCGAAATATAGTCTCGTTCATCAATACGAACAACGGTTATCTGTGTGTCTTGTACTCTTATCTTTGCCATATTGTGGTATTTTTATTAGGTTGTTTTTGCAAAGATAGCATTAATTGTTTAAACTACTTGCGTTTCTTGCTTCAAAAAATTCACATTTTCTTCTTTAAAATTATTCTTTTATTAACGATATAATTACACGGAGAAAAACAGCCTCTCCCATCCCTCTCCAAAGGGAGAGGGCTAACCAACAGGATGAGTTCCTTGCTATTTTTTTGAACGTGTAATTATCGTGAGTTTCTTGTTGTTATTTTTAAAGAAAAACCGAGAAAACACCTCTATGCGCGCTTCGCGCTAAATGAAAAATGAAAAATGATAAAGAAGACCCTTCCCAGCCTCCCCTCCAGAGGGGAGGAGTGAAGCGCAGAGCGCTTTTAATTCGTAATTGGATAATTCTACATCGCACAAAGTGCGAATAATTTGTAATTCCAAATTCCACATTCCAAATTAAGTTTCTTCTTCCCTTGT
>DGRY01000106.1 GCA_002391185.1 Prevotella sp. UBA4376 | reverse complement strand
TTCCGAACAGAGAAGTTAAGCCCACTTACGCCGATGGTACTGCAATGCAATGCGGGAGAGTAGGAAGCCGCCTTCTTTCATTAGAAAGCCTCGAAGATTAATTCTTCGGGGCTTTTTTTGTTATCGGAGGAATCGGAGTAATCAGAAAATTCAGAGTAATCAGAAAATTCTGAGTAATCGGAAAATTCGGAATAATCAGAGTATTCAGAATAATCGGAATACTCTGAATAATTTTTTACCTTGTTAGTTTAATTTTCTTAGGAATCTTTACCCATTTTCTTTTTTCTACTATTTTTAAGGTGCTTCCTTCGTTTTGGATAAGTTCATAGCTGCCATCGGGAAGTAGTTTTAGGGTGGCAGTGAGGTCTTCGCTTCCGTAGTCGTTGGTGATAGAAATTTCGGCAGTGGTGCGGTTCTTTATTACAGCATCGGTAAATAGCCATTTACGTGAATCGTTTTTTGAACCGAAATATCCTGGTAACTCGCCAAATATTTCCTGTCCTGGAACTATTACGTTTTTATCGTAGAAGTTCATCTTGATATATACTTTGTATTCTTCGTTATGTATATAGCCTTTGAAAGTAACACTATCTTGTGCAAAGCAAAAAATGTGCATTGCAAGCATGAGGATTGATAGGATAATTTTTTTCATTGTATATTTAAATTGATTTTTTATATTTGCATTCGTATTACTTTTATTTTGTTGTCACAAAGATAAATAGTTTATATCAAGAATTCGTGTTTTATAATGAAAAATGCAATATTTAGGGTTGTTTATTTAGGATTTTTATATTATCTTTGCGCGAGTATAGAAATTAATATATGGCAAAACATAAAACATTTCCTGATTATATCTTTGAGACGAGTTGGGAGGTTTGCAATAAAGTGGGTGGCATATATACAGTGCTTTCTACACGTGCACAATCGCTTCAAAAACTAATCAGCGACCGCATAATTTTTCTGGGGCCAGATTGTTGGGGTGACAAGTTGTGCCCTTTTTTTGAGGAGGATTCTTCTATTCTTTCTGAGTGGGTTAAGCATGTTGCTTCAACAGAATTAAAGATAAAGGTTGGAAGATGGCTCATTCCTGGCAGTCCTATTGCTATTCTTGTTGATTATAAGCATTATTTCAAGGATAAGAACTCAATATATGGCAAATTATGGGAGGATTTTGGAGTTGATAGTTTGCATGCTTATGGCGACTATGACGATAGTGCAATGTTCTCGTTTGCTGTTGCTAAGGTTGTAGAGGATTTTTATCATTATAATGTGAAGGCTACTGACAAGGTTGTTTTTCATGCTAATGAGTGGCAGACAGGTTTTGCAGCTTTGATGATAGAAAAGCTTGTTCCTGAGATAGCAACTATGTTTACTACTCATGCTACTTGTATAGGTAGAAGTATTGCTGGTAACAACAAGCCTTTGTATGATTATCTGTTTGCATATAATGGTGATCAGATGGCTGTTGAGTTGAATATGCAGAGCAAGCATTCGATAGAGAAGCAGACAGCAAAGTATGTTGACTGTTTTACTACAGTGAGTGACATTACTGCTAATGAATGCAAGGAACTGTTGGATAAGTCTGTTGACGTTGTGTTGCCAAATGGTTTTGATAATGCTTTTGTGCCTAAAGGCGCTGCTTTTACAAGTAAGCGAAAGGCAGCAAGAAAGAGATTGCTTGCTATTGCTAATGCCTTGACAGGTTGTGATTTTGATGATGATACTTTGGTTATAAGTACGAGTGGAAGATATGAGTTCAGAAGCAAGGGACTTGATGTTTTCATTGAAGCGATGAATCGTTTGCGTTTTGATGATAGATTGCATAGAAATGTTGTTGCATTCATTGAGGTTCCTGGCTGGACTATTGGTCCTCGTGAGGATTTGCAGGAAAGACTTGCTTCTGGCAATAAATTTGATACTGCTTTGTGTGATCCTCGATATACTCATTGGTTGCATAATGCCGATCAGGATAGTGTGTTGAGCATGATGAATTATCTGGATATGCACAATCGCAAGGAGGATAAGGTGAAGGTGATTTTTGTGCCAAGTTATCTAATCGGTGATGATGGCATTGTTAATATACCTTATTATAATATGGTGTTGGGTAATGATTTGTGTGTTTATCCATCGTATTATGAGCCTTGGGGCTACACTCCTTTAGAGGCTGTTGCTTTCAAGGTGCCATGTATCACTACTGACCTTGCTGGATTTGGCTTATGGGCAAATAGCATAAAGGGCGGCTATAGTGAGATTGGTGATGGTGTGAAGGTTGTTCACCGTACGGACTATAATTATTCAGAGGTTGCTGATGCTATAAAAGATACTGTTGTAGAGTTCAGTTTGTTTAGTGCTGATGAAGTGAAAGCATCTCGAACGAATGCCGAACGCATCTCGAAGAAAGCTCTTTGGGATAAGTTCATGACCTATTATATTGATGCTTATGATTTTGCTTTACGCAAATGTGATGAGCGTAATAGTGTGAAATAAAAACAAAAAGAGATATAGTTTAAAGTTGAGATTATGAAAATTAAAACAGATTACGTTAATGTTCCACAATGGAAGCAGATTACCGTTAAGTCAAGACTTCCAGAACAGTTGAAGTGTCTTGATGAACTCGCACATAATATGTGGTGGGCTTGGAACTATCAGGCTCGTAACATGTTCAAGTCGCTCGATGTGGAACTTTATGAGAAAGTTGGTCATAACCCAGTGATGCTTCTTGAGCGTCTTAGCTATGACCGTAAGGAGGAGATTGTGAAGGATAAGACTATTATGAAGGCTATAAAAGAAGTGTATGCTATGTTCCGTGCATATATGGATGTAAAGCCTAACACAAAGCGTCCTTCTGTTGCATACTTCAGTATGGAGTATGGTTTGAATCAGGTGCTGAAGATTTATTCAGGTGGTCTTGGTATGCTTGCCGGTGACTATTTGAAAGAGGCTTCAGACAGTAATGTTGATCTTTGTGCTGTTGGTTTCCTTTATCGCTATGGTTATTTTACACAGAGCCTTAGCATCGATGGTCAGCAGATTGCTAAATATGATGCACAGAATTTTAGTTCTTTGCCTATAGAACCTGTTCTCGATGAGAATGGTAACCGTGTGGTTGTTGATGTACCTTATATCAACTATCAGGTGCATGCTTTGGTTTGGCAGGTGAATGTAGGTCGTATCAAACTTTATTTGCTTGATACAGATAACGACATGAACTCTGAGTTTGACAAGCCTATCACACATTCACTTTATGGTGGTGATTGGGAGAACCGCTTGAAACAGGAGATTCTATTGGGTATCGGTGGTATGCTTGCATTGAAGAAGATGGGCATAACCAAGGATATTTATCATTGCAATGAGGGACATGCTGCTTTGTGCAACTTACAGCGTTTGTGTGATTATCGTGAGCAGGGCTTAACATTTAATCAGGCTATGGAGCTTGTAAGAGCTTCTTCTCTTTATACTGTGCACACTCCAGTGCCAGCTGGTCACGACTATTTTGACGAGGCACTCTTTGGAAAATATATGGGTGGCTATCCTGCTAAGCTTGGAATTTCATGGGATGAGTTCATCGGTATGGGACGTCAGAACCCTGATGACCACAATGAACGTTTCTGCATGTCAATATTTGCTTGCAACACCTGTCAGGAGGTAAATGGTGTAAGTAAGCTTCATGGTTGGGTATCTCAGAAGATGTTTGCGCCAATATGGAATGGTTATTTCCCAGAGGAAAACCATGTGGGATATGTCACCAATGGTGTTCACCTCCCTACATGGACAGCAACAGAGTGGCGCAAGGTATATGACAAGTATTTCGACAAGAGCTTTATGTCTGATCAAAGCAATGAAGAAATATGGCATGCCATCTATAATGTTTCGGATGAGGAAATCTGGAACACACGTATGATCTTGAAGCAGAAACTTGTTAACTACATACGTGAGAAGTTTACTGAAGCATGGTTGCGCAATCAGGGTGATCCTGCACGTGTTGTTTCGCTGATGCAGCGTATTAATCCAAATGCGCTGATGATTGGTTTCTGCCGTCGATTCGCAACCTACAAGCGTGCTCACTTGTTGTTTACCGATCTTGATCGCCTTTCAAAGATTGTTAACGACCCAGATCATCCTGTGTTGTTCTTCTTCTCGGGTAAGGCTCATCCTGCAGATGGAGCAGGACAGGGACTTATAAAGCGCATCTATGAGATTAGTCAGCGTCCAGAGTTCCTTGGCAAGATTATCTTCCTTGAGGATTATGATATGCAGCTTGCTCGCCGTTTGGTTTCGGGTGTTGATATTTGGATGAACACTCCAACACGTCCTCTTGAGGCAAGTGGTACATCAGGCGAGAAGGCCGAGATGAACGGTGTTGTAAACCTTTCTGTTCTCGACGGCTGGTGGGTAGAGGGTTATCGTAAGGGTGCAGGATGGGCTTTGCCACAGAAACGCACCTATGAAAACCAAGGCTATCAGGATCAGTTGGATGCAGCAACAATCTACAGTCTGCTTGAAACTGATATTATCCCAATGTATTATAACAAGAACAAGAAGGGATATAGCGAAGAGTGGATAAAGGTTATAAAGAACTCAATAGCAACTATCGCTCCACATTATACTATGAAGCGTCAGCTTGATGACTATTACGACAAGTTCTATATCAAGCTGGCTGCCCGTTTCAAGAAACTTTCTGCCAACAATAATCAGCTTGCCAAGGATATCGCTCTTTGGAAAGAGACAGTTGCAGAGCGTTGGGACGCTATTAATATTGTCTCAAAGGAAAACAGCACTAATGTGTTTGAGAATGGTGTTGAAACAGGTGTTATATATACAGTAAAGGTTGTTGTTGATGAGCAGGGACTTGATGATGCTATTGGTTTGGAACTTGTTACATTGAAGCCAGAAACCGATCCTTCTGATCGTGAGGTTTATAGTGTTCATGAGTTTAAGATGGTTGGTCACGAAGGCAATCTTTATACCTTTGAGGTGACTATAGAACCAGACCGTGCTGGTGCTTATCGTGCAGCGATACGTATGTTCCCAAAGAACAAAGAATTGCCTCATCGTCAAGACTTCTGTTATGTGAAGTGGTTAGAATAGTACTGCGCACGCCTGTGACGTGCTAAAGTAGAAAAAAAGCCTCACCTATTGGTGAGGCTTTTTTTGTATGTTTTGCTCGAGTATTATACCAAATACTGAGAAGAAATACTCAAGTTGTTAACAACGCGCTGGATGGTTTCTGCAAACATTTCAGCAACGCTGAGCTGCTTAACCTTAGAACAACGGTTGGTGTAAGGAATAGAGTCGGTGAAGACAATTTCATCAAGTTCTGATTCCTGAACACGCTCTGAAGCAGGACCACTCATAACACAGTGGCTGGCAATAGCGCGAACGCTGAGTGCACCAGCTTCTTTCATGATGTTGGCTGCCTTTGTGATAGTACCAGCAGTATCAACCATATCGTCGATGATAACAACGTTCTTGTCTTTCACGTCACCAATAATCTGCATGCTTGCAACGACATTTGCGCGGGCACGTGTCTTATTGCACAATACCAATGGGCAACCAAGGTATTTTGCATAGGTGTTAGCACGCTTAGAACCACCAACGTCAGGTGAAGCAATAACCAAATCCTTGAGGTGGAGGCTCTGAACATAAGGAAGCAGAACACCACTTGCATAAAGGTGATCAACAGGAACATCGAAGAAGCCCTGAATTTGGTCGGCATGAAGGTCCATAGTGATGAGACGGTCGATACCGGCAACACTAAGCAAGTCGGCAACAAGTTTTGCACCGATAGAAACTCTTGGTTTGTCTTTGCGGTCCTGACGTGCCCAACCGAAATAAGGAATCACGGCGATGATGTTGCGAGCAGAAGCACGCTTAGCAGCATCAATCATGAGCAGCAATTCCATGAGGTTGTCAGAATTTGGGAAGGTGCTCTGTACAAGGAAAACATCGCGTCCACGAATAGACTCCTCGTAAGAAACGGCGAACTCACCGTCAGAGAACTTGGTAACAACGAGGTTACCCAGCGGACAATTCAAACTAGCACAAATTTTTTCAGCAAGATATCTCGTGTTAGTACCCGAGAAAACCAAGAATGAATTTTTTTCAGCCATTTTTTTATTAGCGTTTATATTAAATATATAATGTGATGATTCTAATTAACCTATAGCCTTTCGGAGTTTCTTGAAGTGATTGATAACCTCAATGAAATCCTGCTGGTTGTGAATGTCGAAGCGATTCCATATATCTCCGCTGATGACAACACCACCAAATCCCAAGTCTTTAGCCATCTTAATATTGTCTATGTTCATGCCACCAAGTGCATAAACATTTTTGTCTATCAGCCCAGAGCGTGAAGCGTCTCTTAATTGCTGTTCTGAAAAAGATTGCTGCTCACCTTTAATGGAAGTGCTGTTAAATATATTTTTTAGAAAAACTCTATTCGAAATCTTCTTTATGGCTTTGAGGTTTTCGAGATTTGAACATGTTCGGCTCACCTTACCTTTGTATCCTGTAGGGATGTTGTCGGTTTCTGAATCAAGATGAATGCCAGCCAATCCGTATTCTTCTTTGAGATAGAAATGTTGATGAACAGTGATCTTTTTGTGATAGTCTTCAGGAATCAATGATAAGAGTCTCTCGGTGTAAAGGGGAGATGATTCTTGCTTGTTGATATGCAGATTCTCCATACCTTCGTCAAAGAGTGAGACAAGGATTTTATCCTCTTCCACAAAAAATGTGGGTCTTGTCATTATTACTAACTTCATCATTAAATGGTGTTTTGTAATGCAAAAGTATTAAATTTATCTCAAACACACAATTATATAATCTTAAAAATGCTATCTTTGCAAGAAAATTAATGTTTATCAAGAATGAAAGTGAATATAGATTCTTTTGAAGGTATAAATAGACCTGTATATGTGTTGGAGGAAGATCGACTTCGTGACAATCTTAAGCTTATCAGTGGAGTAGCAAAAAGGGCTGATGTGGAAATAATACTTGCTTTCAAGGCTTATGCGCTTTGGAAGACGTTTCCTATTTTTAAGGAATATATCAATGCTACAACGGCAAGCTCACTTAGCGAAGCTCGCTTAGGTTACGAGGAGTTTGGGAAACCTACTCACACTTTCTCGCCTGCATATACTGATTATGAGATTGATGAGATAGCGCGCTGTTCAAGTCATATTAGCTTTAATTCGCTTTCGCAGTATGAGCGTCATCATCTTAGAGCGCACAAGGCAAATGCAGAACTTAGTTTTGGCTTGAGAGTTAATCCTGAGTATTCTGAGGTTGAAACATTATTATATAATCCCTGTGCTCCTGGCACACGTTTTGGTGTTACAAGTGATCTTTTACCTGAGCAGTTGCCAGCTGATATCGAAGGCTTCCATTGTCACACGCTTTGTGAGAGTAGTCCCGAAGAGTTTCAGCGCACTCTTGCTCATATTGAAGAAAAGTTTTCTAAATGGTTCTCGCAACTAAAGTGGATTAACTTTGGGGGAGGGCATTTGATGACACGCAAGGACTATAATGTTGATTTGCTTGTAGAGATTCTAACCGATTTCCACAAACGCTATCCTCATTTGCATGTTATATTGGAACCAGGTAGCGCTTTTGGCTGGCAGACAGGTCCGCTTGTTTCTCAGGTTGTTGACGTTGTAGAGAACAAGGGTATAAGAACCGCTATACTCAATGTTAGTTTCACCTGTCACATGCCTGATTGTCTTGAAATGCCTTATCATCCAAAAGTGCGAGGTGCTGAAACTATTGAGAATGTTGAAAACGAGGTTGAGTTGATGAAAGAGCATCCTTATGTTTATCGTTTGGGAGGAAATTCGTGCCTAAGCGGTGATTTTATGCGTGCATGGAAATTTGATCATGAGCTAAAAATTGGCGAAAATGTGATTTTTGAGGATATGTTGCACTACACAACTGTTAAAACTAACACGTTTAATGGTATCTCTCATCCTGCAATTGCACTTGCTCGTTCCAATGGCGATCTTGAGATTTTGCGTGACTTTGGTTACGCTGACTATAAAAATCGCATGGATTAGCTATATATAATAATGTGGAAAATAGAGGACAAATATTTTTTTGAAAAAAAAGTGCAGAAAAGTTTGCAGGTTAAAAAAAAAGCCGTACCTTTGCAACCGCATTAAGAGAAATGCTCCTAACAAAATTAGGAACAATGCGGCAATAGCTCAGTTGGTAGAGCACGACCTTGCCAAGGTCGGGGTCGCGAGTTCGAGTCTCGTTTGCCGCTCTTGACATTCTGAATAAAACGTAAGCGCAAGCTTTAACAACCTGCCCAGGTGGCGGAATTGGTAGACGCG
>DGRY01000016.1:38993-40184 GCA_002391185.1 Prevotella sp. UBA4376 | reverse complement strand
CATTCTCAGCTATTTATGTAGAAGGTCACGAAAATCAAAGGAGAGGATAATTATGAAAGAAATAAGTAGAAGATCATTCTTAAAAATATTTGGAACTAGCACTGTTGCCGCTACTGCAGCTACCTCTATCATAGGTTGCAAGAAAAACAACGAAGGTACACGTATGCAGGATGAACCCGCAGAAGGCAAGATGACCTATCGCACAACACCAACAACAAAAGACAAGGTCAGTGTGCTGGGATATGGCATGATGCGTCTGCCGACCATTGGACAAGGAGAAGCCAAGAAAGGAAAAAGGCAAAAAGGTGACGAAGAAATTGACCAAAACATGGTAAACAAACAGATTGACTATGCACTCAAACATGGTCTCAATTACTTCGACACAGCTCCCGTATATTGCAAAGGACTATCAGAAAAGGCTACAGGTATAGCTCTTAAACGTCATCCTCGCAAAAGCTACTACATAGCTACCAAACTAAGTAATTTCGGTGCTTACTCACGCGAGGATTCAATAGAAATGTTTAACAACTCACTTAAGGAGCTACAAACAGATTATATCGATTACTACCTTCTTCATGCCATAGGCGGAAAAACCGACGATCTTGACGCCATGGAACTATTCAAAGCACGCTTCATAGACAACGGCATGCTTGACTACTGCCTACAAAAAAAGAAAGAAGGAAAAATACGTAATCTGGGATTTAGCTATCATGGAGATGTTGAAGTATATAACTATGCACTCAAGATGCACGATGAGGGTAAAGTAAAATGGGATTTCGTGCAGATAGAAATGAACTATCTTGATTGGCATTGGGCCAACGAAATAAACGAAGAAAACACCGATGCTTGCTACTTGTATAACGAACTAAAGAAAAGAGGCATTCCTGCAATAATCATGGAACCACTTCTTGGTGGACGTCTGGCAAACCTCCCTGATCCTGTTGTTGCAAAACTGAAATCAAAAGCTCCAGAACGTAGCGTTGCTTCATGGGCTTTCCGCTATTGTGCATCCTACGACAATGTACTTACTGAACTCAGCGGAATGACCTATATGGAACACCTCAAAGACAACCTCCGCAATGTATGTCCATTGGAACCACTAACAAGCATGGAAAAGAAATGGCTCGAAGGACCAATCGCAAAGGAGATAATGAGTTACAAGACTATTCCTTGCAACGACTGCAAATACTG
>DGRY01000016.1:8732-38952 GCA_002391185.1 Prevotella sp. UBA4376 | reverse complement strand
ACGACTGCAAATACTGTATGCCTTGCCCCTACGGTGTGGACATTCCGGGCATTTTCGTGCATTACAACCATCTACTAATGGAGGGGCATGCCATCGACAACATCAAAGATCCAAACTACAAAAAATATCGCAAGGAATACCTCGTAACCTACGATAGAGCAATACCCAAAGTTAGGCAAGCCGACCATTGTATTGGCTGTGGACAATGTATTCCCAAATGTCCTCAACAAATTATGATACCAGAGGAACTGCAACGCGTTGGCAATTTCGTAGAAAAACTGAAGAAAGGATAATTTACTTTTTTACCTTTATATTCTTGAACCCCATCCCCCTTAATAGCTCGGTAATCTGCACTACTGCATTTTCCCGAGCTGTTTGCATATTTTTCTTTGTAAGACAACGCTGCTTCATCATCCTATAAGCTTTATTATACATAGCTTGGTGCGCAGCATTGTCCCATTCTCCTTTCTCTAACACAGATTTTGTTTGTGCCTCGTCAATAAAATCCTCATCAAGCAGCTTTATCGGAGGTAGTATAACACTTACACTGTCATTGTGCTCATGAATCCAACCTTCCTTAGCCTCTTTCAGGTTTATTCCCAAACGAAGCGTACCGCTGTATATACGGATCAAACGCTTATCACCAAAGAACGAACTATGAGTGGTGTCAACAAGTTCCTCATCATGAATAGCAAGAAACTCCCACTCGCCAATCTGTTCTATACTCTCCACAAGTGTAGGTGAAAGTGTAGGTTGCTCACTGGTAGTAATAGTTACATGTGTGTTTCTATTAATCCAAATGAACGAAAGAATAACAACACAAACTGCAATTACGGCAAGTGCAAAGAGAAGCGAGTGAATCTTTGCACCCCTAAGTAAACGTGAGAAAAACTTATTTTTCATCTTTCCATTTTTTTATCAATAAGAACAGGATAGTCTTTCAGAGTAAATTGCTTGCGAAAGGTAATTACGATATCACTCTCACTAAATCCCATCTGCATTATAAGCGGAATTAGCACGCGAGCCGCACTTTCTCTTGCTTGCTCAGTAATACCAAGTTGTGGTATAGCTTGCTCTATTTCGCGACGTCCCTGTTTCTCAAAACTAAGCAGTTCGGCATCACTGAAGTCTGAGCGTGCTATATCAACATACTGCTTTACATCTTTATGGCTTATACGTGTCGAAGTGATTATGATGTGAGGGTCGGGCAAAATAATTTCAACCTTATTACCACTACGACGGATGTTATCAGCACCAAGTTCTGCAAAATCAACATAAGCTTTCACCGTTGCATCCATAGGCATGGCTATAAGACGCTGACTCATCGGCAACGTAATATTGAAATTTCTATCCATAATACTGCCTTGCAGTTGCTTCGTATCCTTGTGAGTTATAATTTTATGCAACTGGTACTCCACAGTGTAGAGTTTAGATGTTTTCTGGATCAGAGTAAGCAAAACGGGAATAGTGTCAATTGGCGTTTCAACAGTTGGCGCATTCCTTTGATTTTTGCAACTCACAAAGAAAGCAACAAAGATGAATGATATCAATACGAGACGATAGCGCATAATCTAAAGATTTATTTTGTTGTTTCGTTCATTTATTGTATTTTTGCGATACAAAAGTCAACTTGAATATGAGAAGAATTTTTTTCATGGCAGCAATCCTTGTTGCTGCACTTACACTTTCTTCGTGTCACAAAGAGAAGAAAACTGAAAACATCATTGCTCATAGAATTGTGAAAAAGGTTCACAAAACCGTAAGCAAGATAGGTGATGAAACCAAAAACAGCGATGTGAACTGGGTGGGCAATTCGTATAGAGTAGAAGTAAAGCGTATTGCAGACCCTTCAATGCCTGTTGTTGATGACGGAACTGGTAATCGCTTTTATGACAATCGCATCACCGTGAGAGTGCTACGTAAAGACGGATCAGAATTTTTTAATCGTGAATTCAAAAAGGGCGACTTCATGAGCAGTGTTCATTCTGACTATGCAAAGAAAGGCGCCTTGGTAGCTATTATCTTTGATAAAGCTGAGGGTGACAATCTTCTATTTGCCGTTACCGTTGGTTCTCCAGATAGCGCAAGCGAAGAATACGTGCCCCTTACCCTTAAGATTTCAAGGTTTGGAAGCGTAGCGATTTCGTCGGAGAATTAAAAAAGACCCTTACCAGCCTCCCCTCCAGAGGGGAGGGGCTCATGACAGCTTGAGATACTTAATTAGCAATTTCATAATAGAGAAGCCTTAGCGCTTCTCTTTTTTATTCCTCATTTATCATTTAGCGAAGCGCTTTAGCGTTTCTCTTTTTTATTCCCCAGCTGTTACTTAGCTAACGTCTCCTCACCTCTGGAGGGGAGGATGGGAGGGGTCTTCCCCTTTTTCTATCCCTTCATCAAAATTCTGTGGTCTTTCTCAAACGCGGCTGGATATTTGCCTTGCAGACACATGTTGACGATGATATTAGCAAGAAGTTCCTCATCACTAAGATCAACACCTTGAGCACGCGAAAGAGTTTTTCCAAGACATACTTCCCATGTTGATTGGAAGTTATTGTCCTTGGCACCCATATATTGATTTCCCGAACCATCGGTGGCTTTCATCATTTCATATTTGATGCTTTTCTTTGAAGGTACAGGCTTCATATCCAGCATAATGTTGTAAGCGTTCTCCAACTGTGGACGGAACTTGCTTGTTCCTGGGAACATATCGTTAATGACAGGCATGAGCTCGTCAAACGAATAAGCTTGAATGAGTTGGTAAAGTTTCATAATTTCTTTTTAATTGTTGAAAGTAAAAAGGTGATAGTATGTTTGTGGAAAAATTGCCCTTGCATACTATCACCCTTATTTTATAAAGACTGTGGTGCCACAGTCTCGTATCTTCTAGAATTTCGCCATCTTAATGGCTACAACAGCACATTCATCACCTTTGTTGCCAAGGCGGCCACCAGCACGATCTTGAGCTTGTTGAAGGTCGTTGGTTGTAACCAAGCCATATACAACAGGAATATTCTGAACTGCATTCAAATGAGCTATACCATATGTAACACCCTCACAGATATAATCAAAATGAGGAGTTTCGCCACGGATAACACTTCCCAAGATGATAACAGCATCAAATCCATCGTTCTTACACATCTGCTGCGCACCGTAAACAAGTTCAAAACTACCTGGTACCGTTTTAACGTGGATATTCTCAGGAAGAGTGCCGTGCTTCTCAAGAGTTTTAACGCAACCATCAAGAAGAGCACCTGTGATTTCAGGATTCCATTCTGCAACAACTATTCCAAAGCACATGTTACTTGCGTCTGGAACCTTATTGCTATCGTATTCTGATAAATTATGGAGTGCTGTTGCCATATTAACGTGAAGCTCTTTCTATATACTTTTCAATCTCTTGACTCTGAACGAGTGCTGAGTTTACGTAGTTCTTCTTAATGTCCTGATAGATTTCGAGAGCATCAGCCTTATTACCCTGACTTTCGAGAATCTCAGCAGCCTGAAGAAGGAATGTAGGAGACAAACTGTTATTGATGTCATCCTCAGCTTTTGAGTCAGCCATCTTTGCAGCCTTCTTCAATGCAGCAACAGCCTTATCAAGCTGATTAAGGTGAGCGTAAGCATTACCAAGAGCAGCCTGTGCAGCAGGACTTACCATAGCATCGTTTGAAGAGTTGTAAGCCTCAAGACTGTTAACAGCTTCCTGCCACTTATTAAGGTTAGCATAGCAAAGACCAGCATAGAGATTAGCAAGATTAGCTGCATCTGTTCCACTAAAATCATCAGCTACCTTAACAAAACCTGCATAGCCTGCCCCATCTCCATTGAGAGCCTTGTCGAACATCTCATTATTGAAATATTCCTGACCTTTAGCTAATGCTGTGCTTGCTTTATCCTCACGTGGTCCTGAAACATAAGCCTTGTAGAGGAAGAAACCTGCGATAACTAATACTACTGCTGCAATAGCAATGAGAATGGTCTTCTTGTTCTTGTCGAAGAAGGCCTCTGATTTGCTCAACTGATCTTCTACGTTGAGAGCATCTTGTGCGTTTTTGTTTGCCATTATTTTATTTTGTTTTTTTGTTATTCATTAATCAGCGCAAAAGTACAGAATTTATCCCATATATTGAAATTTATTTCTTCTTTTTTTCGTTTTTCAATACTAAAAGGAGTAACTTTGCAGCAAGAATATCGATATTTCATGATACTTAATAAACTTTCTGTAGTAAATTTTAAGAACATACGCACTGCTTCTCTTGACTTCTCGCCCAAACTGAATTGTCTTATAGGCAGTAATGGAATGGGCAAGACAAATATTCTTGACGCAGTGTATTATTTATCTTTTTGTCGTAGTGCATTTAACCCCGTTGACTCACAGGTGATTACCCATGGCGAAGAATTTATGGTGCTCGAAGGTAATTATTCTTCTGACAACGGCGATATAGAAAATATCTATTGCGGCATGAAGAAAGGCAACAGAAAACATTTTAAACGCAACAAGAAAGAATACAAACGTCTATCGCAACACATTGGTCTTATACCAATCATATTCATTTCGCCAGCCGATTCCACATTGATTGACGGAAGCAGCGAAGAACGCAGACGCCTTATGGATATGGTCATTGCACAATACGACAATGCTTATATGGATCACCTGTCGGCATATAATAAAGCCTTACAACAGCGTAATGCTTTACTAAAGATGGAGGAAGAACCAGATATTACATTGATGGAAATTTGGGAAAATCAGATGGCCGAAGCTGGTGAAGCAGTTTACAGAAAGCGTGATGCATTTATAAAGGAATTGGTGCCTGTGTTTCAAAATATTTACAGTAGCATTGCTGGAATTCAGGAAGAAGTATCACTAAAATATGTATCTCATTGTCAGCGTGGGCCACTTCTTGAAATTATTCAACGTGACAGATTCAATGATAGAGCTGTTGGATATTCTCTCCATGGCATTCACAGAGATGATTTAGAGATGCTCTTGGGCGGTTTTCAAATGCGTCGTGAAGGCAGTCAGGGCCAAACCAAAACATTCTCGTTAGCTCTGAAACTTGCTCAATTTAATTTTCTCTGCCGAACAAATTCAGCAACAACACCTATACTACTTCTTGATGATATATTTGACAAACTTGATGCCCAACGAGTTAAGAAAATAGTGCAACTTGTAGCTGATGATCATTATGGACAGATTTTTATCACGGATACAAATCGAGAACATCTCGACAATATCTTGATGCACACTGCCCTTGATTACAAAATATTTGAAGTTATTGACGGAGATATTCGTCAGAAAATGGAATAAAAGAAAGGAGAAAAAATGTTCAAACGTCAGGTTAAATCTCTAAACGAAATTTTACAGAAACTATTGCGCGACGAGGGGTTTGAAACTCCATTAAAAGAGCGTAGACTAATCGATTCATGGGATAGCGTAGTTGGTTCTGTTGTTGCAAGGTATACGGGTGATAAATTTATCCGTAATCAGATTTTATATGTGAAGATTACCAATCCTGCTCTTAAAGCAGATTTAAGCATGATGAGAAGTCAGATTATCAAAAAACTCAACGAGAAAGCAGGCAGTTTTGTTATCTCTGACATAAAATTCTTCTAACATATAACCTCATCCATCAGTATGTCGTTAGGCAAAAAAGGAACATCTTCTACTTTTTGGAAATAAAAGCATACTCCAATCTTATATGTGTTTTTCATTTGGGCAAGGGTGCGGTCATAATACCCTTTGCCTCGCCCTAAACGATGCCCCGCAGAATCAAAACTCATCCCAGGAACAAGAGCAAGGTCTATTTTTTCATATTCAACAAAAGCTTTTCCTGTTGGCTCCATTATATTCATACTTCCAAGAATCATACTATCAGTACCACGATACTCACGTATCTCCATATTTTTGGAATCAATAACAACAGGCAAAAGGATTCTTTTACCCATGTTACGAAGATAATCAACAAGTAAGTGAGTATTTACTTCACCAGGAAGTGAATAATAGAGAAATATTGTATGTGCCTCAATCACCTTAGGATTAGAAAGAATACGGTCTACAATACCTATAGAGAGTTCATCCAAATATTGCTGGCTGAACTCTCCTTTGCGTTTACGTATTTCTTGTCTGAGATCAGATTTGTTCATTTCTTTTTTATCGGTTTCTTAGGGAAAGCCTCCCGCTTAAAGAACACTTCCTTTGCCTTTGCTATAACAGGATCATCAAGATTAATATACTCAGACCACGCTTCTTCATCAAGAATGTTGTATATTATACGACTATTAATGTATCGTTCAAGCAGATGATGACTTTTCTTTATCATCAAGTTTCTACGCTGCAATCCTCGTTTATTAGCCCATGTAGCAAACTTGTCAACCATATTTTGTTTTTGCAGATAATCGCTCATCTCTGTCATTTCTTTGAAATTGTTCAGTTTCAAACGATTATCGTCAGTGTAGCTATAAGCAAATTGCATGATGTATTTAGGTGACTGTAAATAGTAAGAGGTATATGCTGTAGTATCTTCAGGAACAAAGATATCAGGAGTAATACCTCCACCACCATACACTACTCGACCATTATTTGTGTAATATGGCTTACCTGAGTGTTTTATACTATCCTGTGAATAAATTTCACCATGCTGATAGCGTGTGAGCAAATCTCTCTCATAGCTGCTGTCATCACCACTAGTATATGGTTTCTGAATGCAACGGCCTGAAGGAGTATAATAGCGTGCAACAGTTAGACGAATCATACTGCCATCACGGAAAGCAATTTGCTGCTGAACAAGTCCTTTACCAAATGAACGACGTCCAATAATTGTACCACGATCATTATCCTGTATCGCACCTGCAAAAATCTCTGATGCAGATGCAGAAAACTCATTGATAAGCACTACAAGGGGTATCTGCTGATAGCTTCCACGACCATCCGAGCGATAATCCTGACGCGGACTCTTACGACCTTGTGTATATACAATAAGTTTATTCTTTGGCAAGAACTCGTTTGCCATTTGAACAGCACTCTGTAAATAACCTCCTGTGTTATCACGAAGGTCTATAATAAGATTTTGGAATCCCTCTTGCTGTAGCTTAGCCAGCGAGATAAGCAACTCTGGATATGTTGTCTCACCAAAATTCTTTATTCTAATATATCCTGTACTATCATCAACCATATAGGTTGCAGTGATACTCTTCTGTGGAATATCTCCACGTGTAACGGTAAACTGCGTTATTTTTGTCTGTCCATAACGGATAACACCAATTTTTACTTTTGAATCCTTTGGACCTTTTAGACGGTGCATAGCCTCTTCTGTAGTTACTATTTTACCAACAAAAGGTTTGTCATCAATAGTTACTACTTTGTCTCCAGCAAGAATACCAGCACGTTCTGCCGGTCCATTCTTGATGACATTCTGCACTCTAATAGTGTCTTCGTTAATAGTAAACTCAATACCTACACCCGAGAAACTACCCTTTAACTCGTCATTGGTTGTTTGCACTTCCTTTGCACTGATATAAACCGAATGAGGATCAAGTTCTGCCAAAATCTGCGGAATAGCACCATCCACAAGAGAGTCGATATTAACCTTATCAACATATTGATCTTCAATAATGTGCAGAAGATCGTTAAGACGACTGCTTCCCGAATTGATAATATTTAATCTGTTGCCCGAGAAATGATTGGCATAAAATGTACCAATCATAATGCCAACCACAACGCAAAGCGCCATAATCAGGGGCATATAGCGGTTATTTTTGTTCATATTCTCCATAACATACTATTGCGTTTCTACGCTATTTCAAATCTTCAATGTCTTTGTAAACAATCTCTATTCCAGCACGCTCCATGAGTTCAATACCGTCAGTAAGACGGTATTTTTCTCCATAAACGACACGTTTTATACCAGATTGGATGATTAGCTTTGCACACTCTATACATGGAGATGCTGTAACATAAAGTGTACTGCCATCACTGTTGTTATTGCTACGAGCCAGTTTGGTAATGGCATTTGCTTCGGCATGAAGAACATAAGGTTTTGTGACATTATTGTCATCTTCGCATACATTTTCAAAACCACTTGGTGTACCATTATAGCCATCTGATATAATCATCTTGTCTTTGACAACAAGAGCCCCCACCTTTCTACGCTGACAATAGCTGTTTTCAGCCCATATACGCGCCATGCGCAGGTATCGTTCATCAAGTTTATCTTGTTTACTTTTTGATTCCATTTCTTTTTAGTAATGCGTCTATTGTTGGTTTACGTCCACGAAAACGTGTATAGAGAGTCATAGGATGTTCTGTACCACCCCTACTAAGAATGTTATCACGGAAACTCTGTGCAGTATCCTGGTTAAAAATACCATTTTCTTTGAACATACTGAAAGCATCAGCATCAAGCACCTCTGCCCACTTATAGCTATAGTAACCGGCAGCATAACCACCTGCCATGATATGACTGAATTGTACAGTCATACATGTGTCTTGAAGCTGTGGACTTATAATCGCTTTTTCCCATGCCTTCTTCTCAAATGGCAGTATTTCATCGGTAAAAGCATCTTTCTTGGTGTAGTATGCCATATCAAGCAATCCAAAGCTAACTTGTCGTAAACAGTTGTAGCCTGCAAGATAGTTTCTGCTTTTATGTATGCGGTCAATAATATCGTCAGGAATAGGTTCACCAGTTTGGTAGTGGAATGCAAAGGTGCGCAGAAAATCCTTCTCTATAGCATAATTCTCCATGAACTGACTTGGCAATTCCACGAAATCCCACCACACATTTGTTCCACTAAGACTTTCAAAGCGTGTATTGGCAAACATTCCGTGAAGCGAATGTCCAAACTCATGAAGGAATGTCTCAACCTCACTAAGAGTGAGAAGGGCAGGCTTTTTTTCCGTTGGCTTTGTGAGATTCATGACAACACTCACATGCGGTCTTGAGTTTTCTCCCTTACGAGTAATCCACTGACCTTTAAATTCTGTCATCCATGCCCCTCCTTGCTTGCCCTTACGAGGATAGAAATCAGCATAGAACACAGCAAGATAACTACCATCCTTATCAAAAACCTCGTATGCCTTCACATCTGGATGATAAACTTGAATATCTGTGTTTTCCTTAAAGGTGATACCATAAAGTTTGTTTGCGAGTCCAAATACGCCATCTATAACCTTGTCAAGTTGGAAATAAGGACGCAACATCTCTGCATCAAGATTATACTTCTCTAACTGCAGTTTATGACTATAAAATCCAAAGTCCCAAGGCATAAGCTGAAATTCATCCCCTTCCATAGCTTTAGCCTTTGCTTCTATTTCTTTGAGCTCGTTAATAGCTGTTGGTTTGTATGCATCAATGAGATTGTCAAGCAATTCATATACATTTCCGATATTGCTTGCCATGCGATGCTTCAAAACATAATCAGCATAAGTTTCATAGCCCAAAAGCTGTGCTATCTCTCTACGAAGATTTATCAATCTCTTACATATTTCAACATTATTCTCCGTATTGTCATGAGTACACACCGTGTTGCGAGCCATATACATTTGTTTGCGCAGTTCTCGCTGTGTTGAATATGTCATGAATGGAGAATAACTAGGATAGTCAAGTGTAAACAACCATCCGTCTTTACCATTTTCTTTTGCAGTATGTGCTGCAGCCTCTTTAGCTGTATCTGGCAGTCCATCAAGCTGCTTTTCGTCAACAATATGAAGCGTATATGCCTTGTTTTCTTTCAAAAGATTCTGTGAAAACTGCAAAGACAGAATAGAAGCTTCCTCTGTTAGTTTACGTAATTTATCCTTTCCTTCCTGATCAAGAAGTGCACCGCTTCTAACAAATCCATCATAACTTTTTTCAAGAAGCATTTGCTCTTCTGCAGTAAGCTCACGATCAGGATTATCGTAAACAGCTTTTATACGTGCAAAAAGTTTAGGATTGAGGCTAACATCATTACTATGTTCTGTAAGTATAGGACTTATCTTCTGTGCTAAAGCATCTAGTTCATCGTTTGTTTCTGCACTAAGCATGCAAGAAAAAACACTACTTACTCTATCAAGCAAGTCGTAATAATGTTCTCCTTTGGTTAAATCCACACGTGCAAGGGTATTGTCAAATGTAGGTGGTTCAGGATCGTTGATTATCTTATCTATCTCCTCATTGTCACGACGAATACCTTCCATAAAGGCTTCTTCATAATCAGAAGTCTTAATGCGATTAAATGGAACCGTGTCGTGTGGTGTATTATATGAAACGAAAAAAGGATTCTCTCGGTTTTCTTTCTCTAATTCACTATTTGTCATACTAACATCTATGTTTTATGCAAAGATAAACTAAATGCCTGAAATAACAAAGTTTTAGAAGAAAGTTTTAACTAATTATAAATCAAAAGCAGATTCTATTGATGGAATATCAATATGTCCACGTGACAGCGTAAGCCAGCCTTGCGTTTCAAGTCTGTTCAAGGCTCGCGAAACATCAAGACGAGAATCATTGATTTCTTTCGCCAGCTGAGTCATCTTGATCTTTATGTTTTTATGCCCAACAGGGGTGAGACAACGAAAACGAATCCAATTTACAATACGTTCTTCAAGCGAAGCCGGATACTTTCTCAATAAATTGCGTTGAAGTTTTTGACTTTGCGTAGATATGATATTTAATAAGTTGATGCGAAAAATATCATATTTGTCACTTAGTTTCTTTGTCTCTTCACGATCAAGAGTGATGAAACTACATGGATTAATAGTCGTAAAAGTCTTTGTGAATCGCTGAGTAAGTCCAAAGATGTGCTCCGGCTGCAGAATAGCAGGAGCCTTGAGTTCTTCAGTTATAGTGTATCCGTAATCATCAGATGTTGTAGTGACATTTACAATACCCGAAACCAGAAAAATAAGTTCCAAACATAAATCATTTTCCTTCACAACAATTTTTTGAGAAGGAAGCTTTAGAAAACCGAAACGCGTATGCCCGATAACAGAAGCCAAATCAGGGTGATTCATACCCTGAAACAACGGCAACTCCAGTAATCTATCATATATTTGCAGTCCCTCTTTATTCATGTTTTTAAGTAAAAAAGGAAACTTTTCAAACTATTACTTTAGAATCTTATCCTTTAGACTTGGCGAAAACCACACTTTCAGTTCTCCCCTATTATCCGAATAGATAAAATAAGCCATCAACTCAGGATGCTTAGATAAAATAGCCTTTGCCTTTTCTATTCCCATAACCATAAATGCAGTAGCATATGCATCAGCTGTAGCACAACTCTTGGTAAGAACAGTAGCCGAAAGCAGGCTATGCTGCACAGGATATCCTGTTTGTGGGTCTATAGTGTGAGCATACTTCTTACCACCTTTATAGTAGAAATTTCTATAATTTCCACTTGTAGCCATTGCCTTATCTGTTATATTGAGAACAGTCTGCAGTTCCTGACTTGTATTCAAACTATCATCCGAAGGTTTGGTCACACCTATTTTCCATGGCACGCGTTTCTCGCTAATGCCATGTGTGACAACCTCTCCTCCAATTTCAATCATATAATTTTGTATTCCTTTTCTTTCAAGCATTCTGGCAACCATATCAGAGCCATAGCCTTTGGCAATAGCCGAACAATCAAGCATTATTCTACTGTCAGCTTTTATAACCTTATGATTCTGTAGTTTCACCTTATTAAAACCAACAAGTGAACGCAGGGAATCAACCTGTTGCTTAGAAGGAGTTTTTCCATTTTTAAATCCAAACCCCCAGGCGTTTACCAAAGGCGCAACAGTAATATCAAAACATCCATCGGTGTTGTCTGAAATCTTCTGTGCTAACAGGAACACATCGTCAAACATCTTATTAGTAGAAACGTTCTCGTTTCTGTTAACTTTTGATATTATAGATGTTTTATTAAATGGCGACAAAGACTCATCCACATCATGAAGAGTCTGGACGATCTCATTATTCAGATCATCATCATACTGATAAGTTATATGATAAACAGTTCCAAAGATAAACCCTTCATTGTGCTGATATGGAGTATTTCTTTGGCTATTGATTATCCATATTGTACCTAATATCAGAATAAGCAGAAAAGGTATCTGCCACAAAAGCTTATTTTTCTTCATGCTGTAAATAATGTGTTATAAAACAAATGCTACAGTTCAAAAGTAACATTGAATGTGCCTCCTAATCTAGTGCCACCACTCTTTCCAAAACCAGGAACGTACCACGGTTCACCGAAATCGCCAGCCTTTCCAAATAGTTTCTTACGATATCTTACAGTCCATCCCATGCGCACCGGTCCCCATATTTTAGCATCAACTCCGAAAGAAAATTCGAGCCAATGGTAGTTACATTTTACTCCTTCTGCATTGTACTCAACCTGGTCTTTCCACACAGGATCAGTGATACTCGGACTTACAACATCATATTTAAAATCGGTATAGGCATAACGCACACCGCCTAAGAGTCGATAAATATCATGTTTGTTCTTCATCAGATTGAAATCAACACCTATTCTTGCATAAGGTGCACTTGTCTTATAAGTTAGCTGTGTTGCAATGTCCTCAGCATTGGCTTTTCCTAAGCCAAGTTCAACTACAGGAAAATATTTATCTTTGATATTTATTCGTGCTGATGCTTCATACTGTCCGTAATCACCAAACAACATTTCTGCAGGTCCAACAAGATCAACAGATACTGCAACACCTCTATAGAATGGTATTGTATCAACTTCGGCAATAATTTTTTTATTGCTGCGGTTTCCCTGTGCATAGGTACTCAGCATCATCATAAAGATGATACAAATGCTAAATGTTCTTGAAATAAATATAGAATGTACTCTTAGATGCATCATAATTTACGTTGGGGTTGTTGATTACAATTGAGTCAATACAGTTGCGGGTATAGCCAATACCTTCTATGTGGTGAAAAAAGGCAGGACTACAATCAACAGCTTCGAAATGAGGCATATCTGTTTTCTTTACCACAATCGTATCGTAGTAAGTGGTGTCTTCGTTTTCAAGAACAAGTCTAATCTTATCCTCTTCACGTTGATAACTCATTGGTATTTCAAAACTATCAACAGCAGTAATCTGGTTAAACCAAGTAGAGTCATTCCCATCTCCAAGGTCGATTATAGCAGTCAACTTACCTGATATTTTATCAACTTTTCCAGCCAACTTGTATTTTGTATATACACGACTGCTAAGAGGACAGTCTATGCTGGAGCAAGCTGTAACGAGTAAAACCATAGCAGCAACCCATGCTTTGCCGTTTATAAGCAAGCCTGCAAGATGTTTGTATTTGCTATTCTTCATCATGTTTATTCTTTGCTCCAGACGTGATTATCCGTTGATTCTTATTTTCTTTTCTATCTGATAGTCATTGCGACGAGGATTTTGGCGTGATATAAGATCACCAAGGAAACCTGCGAGAAAGAACTGACTACCTAACAACATAGCAGTAAGTGCAATATAAAAACTTGCGTGATTGCTAAGCAAATCACCATATACGCCATTAGTGAGTGCTATAATCTTGTCAACCAAAAGCCAACATAGAGCAACAAATCCTACGAAGAAAATCAAACTGCCTATAAAACCAAACACATGCATTGGTTTCTTGCCATAATGGGTAAGAAACCAAAGAGTAAGCAAATCAAGATAACCATTTACAAAGCGGTTTATACCAAATTTTGATACTCCATACTTGCGTGCCTGATGATGAACAACCTTTTCACCAATCTTGTCAAAGCCAGCATTTTTTGCAAGGAACGGAATATATCGATGCATTTCTCCGTAAACCTCTATATTCTTAACAACCTCCTTACGATAAGCCTTCAAGCCACAGTTGAAATCATGCAGGTTATGCACTCCTGAAATTTTTCTTGCCGTAGCATTGAAAAGCTTTGTAGGAATTGTTTTAGATAACGGGTCGTAACGTTTCTTTTTGTATCCAGAAACAAGATCATACCCATCTTCTGTTATCATTCTGTAAAGTTCAGGAATCTCATCTGGTGAATCCTGCAGATCAGCATCCATAGTGATTACAACATCACCTTCTGCTGCTTCAAAGCCGCAATACAATGCAGGGCTCTTTCCGTAATTACGACGGAACTTAATCCCTTTAACATTATTGTCTTTATTAGCTAATTCTTCTATAATCTTCCACGACTCATCTGTAGAACCATCGTTAATGAAAATAATTTCATAACTGAATTTATTCTCGTTCATCACGCGCTGAATCCAGCTGTGCAGTTCAGGCAATGATTCAGCTTCGTTAAATAGAGGCACTATAACAGAAATATCCATAGTTATATTTTTTGTTTTCTTTTAATTATTCTTCCGATGAAAGCTATTCCTACCGACATGATGAAACCAAGTATTATATTTTGAATCATCAAAACGAATGCAAGATTCAAAGGTGAAAGTTGCTGCAAAGGACTAATGTTTGCATAAATGCTATTTCGCATATCAACACCTTGTTCTTTATACGTCTGTATCACATTCATGGCAACAGAATTAAGAAAGCTCATAAACTGTCCGTTATCAAAAAAGCGGAAATATATGAATTGGATAACAGCAAAAATGAACGATGCATAAAGAAAAGTAAATACACTATAATAAAGAGCTTTTCTATAAGAAATCACTCCTTCAAGTGCATAGTCTCTAAATGAAATCAAGCGCCACATCACAAAAAAAGGAGTACTCAAAGTAAGCAAACGTCCAAATGAGCCCTCTGGTATAAACAGAGTGCAGAAAAAAGCTACAATCCATAACAGTGCGAGAAATGCACCATCCTGACGTGCAAAAGCTTTCGTTTGTGCAACAGTAATAATATCTATCATTATTAATAATCTAATTGATTGCAAAGATACAGCAAACGAGTGGAATAACAAAATAAAAAACTTTTTTTAATTTGTATTCCCGAGTGAAGCACATCTTCAGGACACTAAAGATACAGCAAACGAGTGGAATAACAAAATAAAAAACTTTTTTTTAATTTGTATTCCCAAGTGCAGCACCATATTATTTTATCTTCACAAGCAATCGTAGCTGATTCTCTTCAGTTAAAGATAATCAGGCATTTAGGAGTTAGAAAGATTAAGCGACAAAGAATTTGTAAAGTTTTACACCCAACTATCTCTCCTCAAAAACACGCCATTACTATAACACAAAGTTATTATAAACTACATAGAAACAGCTAACAGACAGTCTCAAAAGTCCTTTATTTATAGGGGGTTGAGCAGGAAGCGAGCTATCTACATGCTGGCTATAAGCTGGTTGTATGCTGCCTGTAGCACCTTTTTAAGGAGTAAATCCTCATTTTGCGCAAAGTCAAAAGAATGGTACGAAATTATAAACCATTTTACTCAGATTTACCACAATTACTTCTTCTATTTCTTTTTTATCTTCTTAAGCAAGCAACACTTGCAAAACAAGTGAAACTTGAATAAAATAATTATTGTTTTTTTGGAGTTATTCAAAAAATGTATTAATTTCGCAAACACTATAGTATTAGTTTTTTATTATGACACAACAGGAAGATATAAAAAATGCAATTGCTTGTATGAAACAGGGTGGTGTAATCCTTTATCCAACAGATACCGTATGGGGTATTGGCTGTGATGCAACAAATCCAGAAGCAGTTGCTAAAGTATATGCAATAAAACATCGCGATGATAGCAAGGCTCTTATATGCCTTGTTGACTCAGACAATCGTTTACAGAAATATTTTCGCAACATCCCATCTGTAGCATGGGAACTCTTTGATTCTATAGCCGAAGGCGAACGTCCAACAACAGTTATCCTTGATGATGCGGTTAATATTGCTCCAAACCTTGTTTCCGAGGACGGCAGTTTAGCAATGCGCATTACTCAGGAGAAATTCTCAAAAGAACTATGTTTCCGTTTCCAAAAGCCTATTGTGAGCACCAGTGCCAATATAAGTGGAGAACCTGCAGCTCAAAATTATGGTGACATAAGCGAAGAAATTCTCAATGCCGTTGACTATGTATGCTGGAGCCGCCGTCAGGAGCACAAGCCTCATAAGCCGAGCAGCATAGTAAAATTGGACAAGAATGGAAATGTTAAGGTAATAAGATAACTTTCGGAATAAAATATAAAAGTGAAGAAACTAACTGTAAATAAGCTCAATAACTGGCGCGAGAATCATGTTACAGATAAGCAAATGACTCTCGTGCTTGCTTTTTTTATTGGTTTTTTTGCATCTGTTGCAGGTTTTATTCTACATAGTATTATTCATCAGATACAATGGCTTTGCACTCGTGGCTTCAACACAGAGAGTGCAAACTTCTTGTATTTGATATTCCCTGTTCTGGGAATTTATCTCACATCACTTTTCGTACGCCATGTTGTTAAGGATAATATTTCACATGGTATTACAAGAGTGCTGTATGCCATTAGCACAAAACGCTCACGACTGCCAGGTCATAACTGCTGGAGTTCTGTTGTTGCATCTGGAATAACCATTGGTTTTGGTGGTTCGGTAGGTGCAGAGGCTCCTATCGTGTTAACAGGTGCTGCTATCGGTTCTAATTTCGGCAAGATATTCAAAACCGACAACCGAACCATGATGTTACTTGTTGGCGCAGGTGCGGCAGCAGCTATTGCAGGAGTTTTCAAGGCTCCTATAGCAGGGTTAGTATTCACCCTTGAGGTTTTGATGGTTGATCTCACCATGGCTTCACTGTTGCCTATCCTGATAGCTTGTGTAACGGCAACTTGTTTCACGTATATCTTTGTGGGTAGCGATCAGCTGTTTACATTCCATCTTGATAACGCTTGGCTGCTTGAACGTGTTCCGGCATGTCTGCTTCTTGGAGTATTCTGTGGTTTTGTTAGTTTGTATTTCATGCGTTCCATGACAGCATGCGAGAATGTGTTTGCAAAACTAAAAGATCGTCCCTACGCCAAACTGCTGCTTGGCGGTTTCATGCTTAGCAGTTTGATATTCCTTTTCCCATCACTTTACGGAGAAGGATATAGCAGTTTGAACATACTGCTTGATGGTAAGACTGTGGCAGACTGGAATCAGGTGATGAACAACTCTTTATTTGCAGGAGACAGCGATTTGCTGGTTGTGTATATCGGTTTGGTTCTTTTCACAAAAGTCTTTGCCACATCAGCCACTAATGGTGCTGGCGGTTGTGGTGGTACCTTTGCTCCTTCACTCTTCATTGGTGGTTTCTCAGGCTTTTTCTTTTCCCGTATATGGAATATGAACCAAATAGGTGTTTATATTCCAGAGAAGAACTTCACCCTTATGGGTATGGCAGGAGTCATGGCAGGAGTCATGCACGCTCCACTCACTGGTGTATTCCTTATAGCAGAAACCACAGGTGGTTATCAGCTTTTTATGCCTTTAATGATTGTTTGCATAGTGTCTTACCTCACCATCAACATTTTTGAGCCGCATAGCATTTATGGCATGCGACTCGCACGAGAAGGAAAGCTTCTTACTCATCACACAGACAATTCTGTACTTACACTTATGAGTCTGGAGAGTATAATAGACCGGCAGTTCACCTCTGTTTCGCCAGATATGCCTTTAGGAAAACTCGTAAATGCCATCAGTAAGAGCCATACAGCTTTCCTACCTGTTCTTGACAGCGCAGGAATACTGCTTGGCGAAGTTGATATTTCTAAAATACGTCATATCATGTTCCGCACGGAATTGTATCACCGTTTCACGGTTAGTCAGATAATGACTCCTTGTCCTGCCGCATTAGGCGAGGACGACAAAATGGTGGATGTTATGGCTAAATTTGAAAAAACAAACAGCAATTTCCTTCCAGTTGTTGATGTAAACAATTTGTTGATAGGCTACGTCTCACGTACCCGAATGTATAGCATGTATCGCAAAATGGTATCTGATTTTAGTGCGGAGTGATTACCTCTCCCCCCGCCCTCAATGGTCTTTACACCCCCTTCGTTTCCCCCGTTTCCGGGGGACAGAAACCCCTGCAGGGAGGGGGGGAGAGGTCTAATGTTTTCCTCCATACCTATCAATAAGTTGATGCTTTTTGCCGATTATACCCTCAAAGTATGGTGGCTCATCCCTTAATTGTATGTCATCGTAAATAAAATCGGCAATAATAGTGTCTTTGCCATCAGGCAGAATCAGTCCCATCTTGCCATTCTTCTCTGCTATTATCGGCATCATGCATAGATCATCCACATACACATATGGTGTTCTTAAGAAATCATACAGTGCGTGTACAAGAATGTTACCTTCATAGTCTTTCATGCCAAACTTACCATTTTCCTCAAAGATGGTGTGGAAGCGCAGATATTTGTTTTTTATCCGTTGTAGATATAGAATAGCCTTCCGCTTATCATTAATAAGTTTCAACCAATAGTCATACGTATCACAATAGTTTGCCGAAGCTCTTACAAGTATAATCTTCCAATCGAGTCCACTAACCGCCTTTCTATTCAGGTCAATGTATCTTGCAATAGCTTTTTCTTTCTCAGGAACAGACAGTTTTTGAATGCTTTCCTCAAACTTTAGCATGATTTGTTTTGATCCAGACATTCCTTTGATATACCTGTGAATTTGGCGTGCCATTTCATCACACACGAACTTATCAATCTGCTGAAGCTCTATATTGTCAACATAGAGTTCGTCAAAGTTTTCTATAGTAATCTTCTTCATGGTTTACCCTCCAATTATAGTTTATGTAATGCACCAAAGGTAGGTATTTAATTTGAATTCACCAAATACTTGTAGTTGAATTTGGTTGAAATAATATTTTTTCGTATTTTTGGAAACCAAAAAATCATAGTTTTCAGCAATTGCTTTACAAATATGAAATTTAAAGAAAGACTCCATAATATTCAACATGTTATAGATTGTCAGAAGAGCGAATTAGTATCGCATCAGCAGTTTATGGTGTTGTGCACTGTCACATTTATTATTATTGGTGTGTTGTCGTTTACTGTTTGTGGACTTACAGGTGCATATAGTTCTTACAATACAGTTATCAATATTTGTATTCTTTTATTTGCTGTTATAACCTTTCCGCTGTTCTTACTTGGCTATATACAATGTCGTACAGCCTTGTATATATTATCTGCTGTGATGTCTATTTTTGTCAGCATAGAGATGATATTCTGTCTTTTTTACCCATGCTGTTTTGAGAATAGAGATACACTTATAACAAGCGACATTGGCATATTAAATTTGTTATCTTTTATTTTGGTGTCTTCATATATGCTAAAGGCTGCAATATTTTTAACAGCCTGCGCCATGACAACCTATACAGCTTGCATAATCGTTTCTGGAAGTAACGACTTGCAACAGAATTTCTTATTATATTCGATAATATTTATCCTTGTTATTATTCTTGGTTTTAAGATGTCGAAGGAACTTGAAAAGCTTCATAAAGAAAATCTCACTCTTAAAACCGAGGAACAACGCATCATTGAAAAACTGGGACTTAACAAAGAGCAGATTACCTCTTTGGTTCATTTGTCCGACAAAAGCGTTAAGAATAAGGAACGCAACGCGGCAGCGCACGATTTCATGGAGAGCATTTCACTTGAAGCTCGTCATCGATTAATATCTACAATAGAAAATTATATTAAGGAGCGTGAGGTTTCACAGCATAATCTATCAGAAATATTCCCAGAGCTCACTCCTTCCGAAATAGCTATCTGCAGACTGGTGTTGCAAGATAAATCTACGAGTGAGATATGCATTATTCTTGATAAGACACGTGGAAATGTAAGTAGTCAGCGTGTGCATATACGTTCTAAATTAGGTCTTTCGCCTTCAGAGCCTCTTTTAGATTGTCTAAAGAAACGGATTGCCACTACGCAAGTGGGGTAAGTGCAATTATATAATTTGCTGAAGCGAGTTAATATTGCAATAATATAATTGCTGAAATGAATTAGGTGCAAGAATAGAATAAAAGAAGTGAATTAAGTGCAAATTATAATCACAGGAATGAAACAAAAAATATTTGGGTTTTTATCGGTTTTTCTCACTTGGATTGTTATTTTCATGTTGCAGAAGCCTCTCTTCATGCTAATGTGCAAAGATTCTGTTGGTGAGTATTCTCTTTTTGATGTTTTTGTGGTAATGTATCACGGCTTGCCTCTTGACATGTCGATGGGTGGTTATCTCACGCTCTTGCCTGCGTTATTGATAGCAGTTTCAGTTTGGACATGTTGTAATTGGCTTAAAGTAGTGTGGAGAGCGTATTTTGTGATAGCATCTCTTCTGGTATCTGCTACTTTCTCGTTGAACATTGGTCTTTATCCATATTGGAAATTTCCTCTCGACTCAACTCCCCTATTCTATTTCTTCTCGTCTCCTGCAGATGCTATGGCAAGTATCACTTTGGGAATGTTGATAGCAGGATTGGTATCAACAGTTGGTGTAGCCTTTGTTCTGTATTTATTGTTCAGAAGTCATTTCTATATTAGTATTTTGGAGTGCAAGAATAGTGCAGAAAGTAATTCGAGAAAGTTGATTGATTCGATTGCTATAGTGCTGCTTACGGCCCTGCTGATAATTCCTATCCGTGGAGGTTTCTCTGTGGCTTCAACCAATACCGGCAAGGCTTATTTCAGCGAGAAGATGTCATTGAATCATTCGGCAGTGAATCCTTTCTTTAGTCTTATGGAGAGTGTGTCGCACGAAAATGATTTTGCCAGTCAGTATCGGTTTATGAATGATGCTGAGGCAGAGAAGCTTTTTCGTCAGATGGTTTATACCTCGAGCAACGATTCGGTGAAGCTTCTCAATACTCGTCGTCCCGACATTTATATCTTCGTTCTTGAGAGTTTTTCACGCCATGTTATGCAAACGGGAGCTACTCCTAACTTGGTTAAGCTATCTCAAGAGGGAGTGTTCTTTGATAATTTCTATGCCAACAGTTTCCGCACCGACCGCGGACTGGTAGCCATTCTTAGTGGCTATCCTGCTCAGCCCACTATGAGTATAATGAAATATCCTCAGAAAACCAATCGACTACCTTCTATTGCGCAAAAGTTGCACAAGACAGGCTACGACTTGAAATATTTCTATGGAGGCGATGCCGATTTCACTAATATGCGTTCGTATCTCACTTCGCAGGGTTTTACTGATATTGTAAGCGATGTTGATTTTCCTGTTGATGAACGAATGAGCAAATGGGGAGTTCCTGATGGTCCGGTTGTGGAACGACTTATTGCTTCTGTTAAGAGCGAGAAAAGCAAGCGCCCGTTGCTTAGAGTGCTGCAAACAAGTAGTTCGCACGAGCCTTATGATGTGCCTTGGCACAAAATGAAGAATCCTATCCTCAATGCTTTTAACTATGCTGATGCACAGGTAGGGCGCTTTGTTTCGTGGTTAAAGAAAAGTGGACGATGGAAGAATAGTGTTGTTATCCTTGTACCCGACCATTTAGGCTGCTGGCCCGAAAATTTCGACAATTTCACTTTCGACCGCTATGAAATTCCAATGATATGGATAGGTGGCGCTGTTGCTAAGGCTCAGAAGGTGAGCACGCTTGGTTCGCAGCAGGATATTGCAGCTACTCTTCTTGGTCAGATGGGCATTGAACACAAGGATATGGTTTTCTCTAAGGATATGCTCGACAAGAATTCGCCACATTTTGCTTTCTTCACTGTTCCTGATGCTTTTGGAATGATAACCGCCGAGAATCGTATAATCTTTGATAATAAATCGCGACAGTTGATGCTCGATGAGGGTAGGCATAAAGGTAAGAATCTGAAAGCTGGTCAGGCTTATCTTCAAAAGATTTATGATGATATTGCGCTTCGCTAAATGATAAATGAAAAATGATAAATGATAAATATGCACGCCAAGGGCGTGCTATTGAATATTGAATAATGAAAATTGAATATTTTTAAATTATGATACAAAGCATTATCGACTTCGACACACAATTATTTCTTTCGCTCAACAGCCACCACACGCTGTTTTGGGATCAGTTTATGGTTCTGTATAGTGGCAAGTGGGAGTGGGTGTTGTTCTATGCCAGTTTGATTTATGTTCTTTTAAAGAATTATCATTGGAAGCAGGTGCTGTATGCGTTGTTGGCTGTAGGCATTGTAATTGCTTGCTGTGATGCTATAACTTCTCAGGTGCTGCGCCCTATTTTCTGTCGTCTGCGCCCGAGCAATCTCGACAATCCAATCAGCAGCATAGTGCATATTGTTAACGATCGTCGTGGAGGGGCTTATGGCTTTCCAAGTTGTCATGCAGCCAACTCATGGGGATTAACTTTCTTCCTTATGTTTCTTCTTCGCAATCGTGTTCACACTATTTTATTGTCGGCATGGGCTATAAGCATTTGCTACAGCAGAATATATCTTGGGGTGCATTATCCTGGCGACCTTCTTGCCGGAATGTTCATTGGTTTGTTTTGGGGCTATCTTGGTTATCGTGTGCTTGCGCATTTTGCAGGAATAGATCATGGTGCAAGCAATGGCATTAGAATTCCTCTGTATGTGTATCTTGCCACGGTTTTGGTGTTTTTGTCTGTTGCTTTCATCTTAGTATAATGGATATTCAGCCTATAGCTTATTTTCACTCGCCTCTGACATCAAAGTTTGGTATTCCCAAGCAGTCTGGAATAGTTGATATTCTTGAAGGCACAATAGTTTTTGAGAAGCAATATCGCAATCCTGATGCTTTGCGTAGAATAGAGAATTTCGACTATCTGTGGCTTATATGGGAGTTTTCTGCCAACAAGCACGAGGCTACGAGTCTTATGGTACGCCCTCCTCGTTTGGGAGGCAACGAAAAGGTGGGCGTGTTTGCCAGCCGCAGTCCTTTTCGCCCCAATTCTTTGGGGCTTTCATCGGTGAGGTTGAAGAGTGTTGAGTGGAACTCTGCCCATGGTCCTGTGCTTCATGTTTTGGGTGCCGACCTTATGGACGGCACTCCTATCTACGACATCAAGCCTTATATAACCTATGCCGACAGTCATCAGGATGCTCGAAGTGGATTTGTTGACACGCATCAGTGGACACGTCTTGAGGTGGAAATGAAAGCGGAAGATATTTTGCGTTTAAAGAGCGAGCATGCTTTCAGCGATTCGGATATAGAACAATTGGTAAGGGTGCTCGCTGAAGACCCTCGCCCGCAATATCAAAGCAATGGCGAGAAGGTGTATGGCATGCCTTTCAAGGGTACCGACATTCATTTCAAGGTTTCGGCAGGTACAGTTCATTTGATTGATTGAAATAATAAAAACCCAAGCACTCTCGTGCTCGGGTTTTTATATCTCACTAATTCTAAATCTTTCTCTCTATCGTACCTTATAGAGTGGTTGTATTATTCAAAAAATTCAAACTATCTACATTATAAACCTATAACCTTTTTCTAATTCATCAATATATTTGCGCAAATACCTATTGGGATTTTATAAACCTATATTTGTATCAAATAACCATTTATCAAACTTTTGATGTTACAAAGATACAAGCGAATTAATAAATTCGGCTGCACTTCCTAGCTTTTCTGCATAAAAACGCTGTCAATCGTTTGCACATTTTCAGTAAATAACAAGAAAGGAGCCTGCGTATGCAGACTCCTTTTGAGGTATTTGCGACAATGTTTTTGGCTTTAAAGTTTTAAAACATTTTGCTCTCTGCCTTTAACCCTATAGCACGAGCAGTAAGTTTAAAGTCAGAAGCCTTCTTCCCTACCTGCAACACAACGAGAGCCTTGCCGTTTGCAGCCTTGCGCTTGTTATTAACAAATCGTTCGAGCGATGTTTGCACACCATTATCAACACCAACAATGCGAGCATCGCCCTCAACACTGAACAACAACTCGTTCTCTGCCCACGGACACAGATTGCCCTGTTCATCCACCACCTCAGCAGTAACAAACACAAGCCCATTAGCGTGAGGTTTAGACTTGTCGGCAGTAAGCCTAATAGCATAAGGCTGCCCAGCAGTCTTAATACTCTTCTCACCAACAACCTTGCCACCATTACGAGCAACAACCTTCACCTCGCCTGACTCAAACTCCACTCGCCAGCACACATGATAATCGTGCTCGCCCTTGCAGCGCACACCCTTGCTGCAACCATTAACAAACAGTTCCACCTCATCGGCATTGTTATAATAGCACCACATATCAATCTGCTGACCTGGCAACCAGTTCCAATGTGGAAAGAGATGAAGCACAGGCTTACTCGTCCACTCACTCTGATACATGTAATACACATCCTTGGGGAAACCTGCAAGATCAACAATTCCAAAATAGCTACTGCGAGCAGGGAAACCATAAGGAGTGGGTTCCCCAATATAATCCCAACCAGTCCAGATGAACTGACCGCTACAATAAGGTGTGTGCTTCACAAAATCCCAGCTCTCCTCGTGAAGGGCTCCCCATGGCGCACGCATATTATCATAGGCACTACATTTGTTTATGCCATCGGTATAAGGCACCCACCACAACACAGGAGCAAGATACACACTATCCGAAGGCATACGATAAAAGCCCGTTGTCTGCAAAGCCGAAACACTCTCGGTAAACACAAATGGTTTGCCGGGAAAATTCTGCGGAACATTACGAGCATCAGCAATGTGATAGTTGTAGCCCACAATATCCAAAGCGCCACTCTTGAAAAGATGATTATTAGGCGAAGGCTCATTGCAACCTGCTGTTACCGGACGTGAGGTATCAATACTCTTAACGATGTTCACCAATCGCTGCGTGAGCTTAGATTGCAAACTCAATTCAGAACCATAGGCAAGCTGCGAGGCATCGTGCCCAGCATTAAGAATAAGGTTAGCCTGTTCGGCAGTAAGCGTGTCGGCATCAGCCGAGCTCCACTGCTCAAGAACCTCGTTACCAATGCTCCACACAATGATAGAAGGATGATTGCGGTCACGCAGAATCATATCTGAGAGATCGCGCTCAAACCACCTATCAAAATACTGTGCATAATCATATTGCGTCTTCTTGCGATGCCACATATCAAAACTCTCATCCATAACCAGCAAACCCAACGAATCGCAAAGTTGCAGATACTCTGGAGCAGGCGGATTATGACTGGTGCGCACAGCATTGCAGCCCATCTGCTTTAGCATAGTGAGCTTGCGCAATATAGCATCGTGATGCACAGCCGCACCAAGACAACCCAAATCGTGATGATCGCACACACCATTAAGCTTTATATTCCTACCATTGAGCCAGAAACCCGTCTTGGCATCAAAACGGAACGTGCGCACACCAGTCTGAGTGAGATAAGTGTCAACCACATTGCCATCTTTCATTATCTCTGTGCAAACAGTATATAGATAAGGACTATCAACATCCCAAAGATGAGGATTCTTAACCCGCAGCCTCATCTTGTGAGTGCTCACTCCAGCAGCAGCCTCAACAATGGCTGTGGAAGAAGCCACTCTTCTGCCATCGGCATCAAGCACACTATTGCGCAACTGAACCTTAGAACCAGCAATATGATTCTCTATCGAAACACTAATATCAAACTCCTTAGGCGAAGCCTTTACAAAAGTGCCCCAATGCCCCACATGAATATCCTCTGTGGTGTAAAGCCACACATGACGATAAATGCCGCAACCACTATACCATCGGCTGTTAGGCTGCAAAGCATTATCCACACGCACAGCAATCACATTGTCGCCAGCATGCAGATAGCGTGTAAGCTCATAGCGAAAAGAGCTGTATCCATAAGGGCGAGTACCCAAAGCCTGACCGTTAACATAAACAGTAGAGTTCATGTAAACGCCATCGAAATCAATATAGTAATGCTTGCTGGCTGACAAATCAGAAACAGTGAAATGCTTGCGATACCACCCCACTCCACCAGGCAAGGCTCCTCCAGTAGCGCCCGAAGGATTAGAATCACTAAAATCGCCCTCTATCGCCCAGTCGTGAGGCAAAGCAAGTCGGCGCCAAAAAGAATCATTATACTCTGGCAAAGCCATCTGCGAAGAATCAGCCAAAACAAAAAGCCATCCCTCATCAAACAGTTTGCGGTTGGCAGCATCTGCCGCAACCGCAAAAAGCAGTGAGAGGAGAACTGTAGATAAAAACTTCTTCATCTTTTAAAAGCCTCTTTATAGTTTAACAACAACAGCCTTGCCCTGATAGATTACTTTCTTACCCTTCACTTCATCAAGAAGCAAATCTGAAGTAGAAACATCAGGTGTGCGATAGATAATTTCGAAAGTACGTTTATTGAGCATACCCTCGAAAGCTCCCTTACGAGCACCGATAGTAAGCTGCTTGCGAGCATCATCGTATGTGAAATCAATGGTGGCAAACTTGCCCTTTTCATAATTATAATTAGTTCCTTCGTCCTCATAAAGAGTAAACTTTCCATCTTTCCCCGCATAAACATATAGCTTTATCAGGTCGGCAGGTTTTTCATCGGTCCATTCTATTGCAGGGCCAAAAGGAATGATTGCACCCTCTGGCACAAAAACAGGTATTTTCTCATAAGGAGCTGCTGCTGTTATTGTTTGTCCACCTTTATAATACTTGTTAGTATATAAATCATACCAGCCACGCTGTTCAGGCAAATAAACCTCACGTGAACGAGCCTTGTATTTTCCTACTGGACAAGCCATGAGAGAAGGACCAAACATCCACTGATCCTTTATGTCATAAACCTTTTCGTCGCCATTGAAGTCCATTACAAGCGCACGCATAATGGTGTAGTCGTTGAAATGAACAGCTCCGGCAAGCGAATAGATATAAGGCATCATGCGATAACGCAAGCGATCGTAGGAAAGAATAGTCTTGTAAGCAGGATGATTCTCGGGAGCGATGTTCCACACCTCACGCAAAGGCCATTGTCCATGTGCGCGATAGATAGGAACAAAACATCCAAACTGATTCCAGCGAGCCTGCAGTTCACGCCACTCATCAAGGTCGGCATTCTCCTTTCCAGTAGCATCGAAGAGCTGCTGAGCTGCAACATATCTGTTCTCAACACAGAATCCCCCCTGATCCATTCCCCACATAGGAAGTCCGGCAAGAGAATAGTTCAAACCTGCTGTCATCTGGGCACGCATATCCTCCCAGCGTGTACCTATATCGCCACTCCACGTAGCAGTGCTGTAGCGCTGTTCACCAGCAAATCCACTCCGGGTGAGCAAGAACACACGCTGATTAGGATTAACCTCACGCTGACCATTATATATTGCATCGGCATTAACAATAGAATAGGCATTGAAATACTGAGTGGTAGAACCTAAAGCCGTAGCACCAGAAAGTGCCTTGCGATACCACATAGGTGTGCAGTCGCGCACATTAGGTTCCGAGGCATCCATCCACCAAGCATCTATACCATACTTGTATTTAGTATAGAGGTTTTCATTCATCTGGCGCCAGAACATTTTGCGGGCACCTGCCGAATAAGCATCATAGAACGACCCCATATAGTTGAGCCAGTCGTAGATACTATCCTTCACTGCCTGATGATACATCCAGCCATGACTATCAAGTTCCTTATAGTTTGCAACAGATGTATAGAACTTAGGCCACACCGAAATCATGAATCGTCCGTTCATGGCATGAACGCTGTCGAGCATAGCCTGAGGATTAGGATAGCGTGAAGCCTCGAAAGTGTGATCGCCCCACGAATCGGTCTTCCAGTAATTCCAATCCTGAACAATATTATCTATTGGAATATGTTTGTCACGGAAAGTCTTAAGAGTTGTCTCTATCTCATCCGAAGTTTTGTAGCGCTCACGACTCTGCCAGAAACCAAACGACCACTTTGGATACACACTTGCCTTACCTGTGAGAGTGCGATAGCCCGAAATAACCTCATCAAGATTGTTACCCGCTACAAAATAGTAATCCATATCAGGAGTCATCTCGCTCCAAACACTAAACTGTCCCTGCTCTTTTTCTGAACGTGGAGAAGCGGCACGCAAACCACAATAGCTCACATCTCCATCAGGATACCAGTCTATAACAATCTTTGATTTCACACCCTTCTTCAAGTCAACAGTAAACTTATAGGCATTAGGATTCCATGCTGTTCTCCAGCGCTCAGGAACAACATTTTTACCATCAATATACACTTTGGTGTAACCAGCATAATACAAAATGAAGCGATATAGATTATCTACAGGCGCCTCTATATATCCTTCATATACCACATGCGAACCATTAAGTTTAAAATCCTTAGGCAGATTACCCACACCAATATCCGTCAAACCACGTGCCGCTATCTCTGGTAAAGCATATTCATAGTATATACTGTCTTCCTGACGCACAACCTGCTTGCCGTCTTTTTGCGTGTAGGTACCAGTGAGTGCTCCCTTCTTGCCATTCTTGTCGTAAAGAGTAAAAGCCTTTCCAAGTTGCAGATAATCATCTGGATTTCCCCAACGGCAATAACTATAGCTATCCCAAAGCACACCATAGTTTTTGTTGCTTACAACAAATGGAACGCTCACCTTTGTGTTATATTGAAAAAGATCCTCGTTCTTACCTTTCATATTAAGCTCCTCACTCTGATGTTGTCCCAAGCCATAGAAAGCCTCGTCATCAGAGCTATCAAATAGCAAGCGCCATGTGTATCCATGTTTCTGAGCCTCTGTAAGCTTACTGTCAACACCAATCTCACGATCAGGAACAGTAAACGGCTTGAAGGACTTGCCATTTTCATTCTCTGAGGCAATAAGCTTGTTGTTTTCATCATAGAAACTCACCTTACCTGTAGATGTTGACACCACAGCCTTCAATGCAGAAGTGCTTACTTTTACCTTATCACTCCCTTCAGAGATTGTGAACTGCGTGACATTGTTCTGCGGAACAATAATAAGACTCTGTTTTGCAGGAAATTTCTCCTCGGCAGTAGCCTCTACACGGATAATCTTCTTGTCCAAAACCTGCAAGCGCACAAGACGGGCGCCCTGTGGCTGAGGATTCTGCACTTTAATAACTACACTATTACCTTTACGGGTGTAGCTTGCGGCATATACAGATGCCGACAACAGCAAAAAACTACATGAAAGTACAATTCTTGATAGCTTCATTTTAGTCATATTAAGGTTTATATTTATCATTTCATTTTAGTCATATTAAGGCTCATATTTATCATGATATTAAACAGAGAGTATCGTGCTATCTCGCACTCGACTCTCTGATTTTAAGTATCATAGGCACCACTTCTTTATATACATTGCGGTCGCCCTTGATTGCCTTCATCAACAACTGAGCAGCCCTTTGTCCCTGCTCATGAGCCTGATCCATAATAGCAGAAAGTTTCGGAGTAACAAAAGCTGCCGAATCGCCTTCGGTAAAGCCTATGATTGACACATCCTGTGGTATTCTTAAGCCCACACTCTTGATAGCATCAAAAGCAGCATAGGTAATGATATCATTGAAAGCAAGGATAGCATCTGGCCTGTCAGGACGCTTTAGAAGTTCTATTGTGTGATTGCGTGCAACATCAAAATCTATTCTGTCACAAACAACCAAATCGCGATCTATAGGAATTTTGTTTTCACGCAAAGCCTCCAAATAGCCATGCTTGCGACGCTTTACAGCATCAAGATGATTAGGACCGCCAATAAAAGCCACACGAGTGCCTCCGCCATCTATAAGATGCTGGGTAGCCTCCTGAGCTGCGGCATCACCATTGGCTACTACCTGCGAAAATTTTTCCGGCAGACAGGTACGTGCAAAAAAAACAACGGGAATGCCCAGTTTGTACAGTTCTTCATAATGAGAATAGTCAACCGTATCCTGAGCCAAACACGAAATAATTCCCTCAACATGCATAGAGAAAAGGTTGTCAACAGCCTTTTCCTCGCGTATATGGCTTTCGTGACTATTAGCAGAAATAACCGAATAACCCAATTGAGAAGCATAGTCCTCGATACCATCAAGAACCGCAGCATAGAAATGCGTAACAAGGTTAGGAACAATAACTCCTATCACACGTGGAGCTTCCGAACGCAAACTTTGCGCAAAAGGATTAGGCCTGTAATTCATCTTCTTTGCCAAATCCTGCACCTTAGCACGCATCTCTGCACCCACTTCGTGACTATTACGAAGTGCTCTTGACACAGTAGCTATGCTTACTCCCAGTTGATCGGCTAAATCTTTTAAGGATACTCTTCGTTGTTTCATCACCGCAAATATACACATAATTAAAATAAAACGCAAACGTTTACGTAACTTTTTTCAGCATTTTACGTTCACTCTACGCAAAAATTCCATATCTTTGCAACAAGAAACAAGAAATGAGTAATGAATAGTTGATA
>DGRY01000016.1:0-8678 GCA_002391185.1 Prevotella sp. UBA4376 | reverse complement strand
TGATAATAAGTTAGTTAGAAAACAGGGGCTTAAGGGTGTCGTGATGACAGTTTTAAGCTTTTTTTTTGCCTTTTGGGGGGATTAACCACTATGCCAAAAACTACACTTTCACATTTTTCGATTGGTTTTAATTGCAATTTGCAATATTTTTATTACTTTTGCAAGCAAACCACCAAAAGAGATAAAATATATGGATTTTCTTTTAGCCGACAAACAAGATATAACAAGAGCAGGCTTAATGTATATCATTGAGCAGATAGGAAGTTACGCAAAAATTTACGTAAAAGACAAGAGTGAGCTGCTTGAAAAGCTACCAAAAAGTCCTGAAAGTATAGTGATTCTTGACTACACTTTATTTAATATTAATGATATTTCAGAACTAAACATATTATGTGACAGATTCAGTCAAACACATTGGATTATTTTTTGCGAAGACCTTAGTGTTGAATTTCTAAAAATAGTAGTGATTAGTAATCCCAAAATTAGCGTAATAACAAAAGACTGCCCCATTGAAGAGATAAAAGAAACAATACTTTTCGCTCTAAAAGGACAAAGATATATCTGCCAACAAGTTACAGAACTGCTACTTACAGCAAATAACAAGAAGGAAGAAGAAACCATTAAACTTACTAAAACAGAAACCGAGATCCTCAAGGATATAGCCTTGGGTATGACAACAAAGGAAATTGCCAACAAGCGTTTTTCAAGCTTTCACACGGTTAACACTCACCGCAAGAACATATTCCGCAAGCTCAACATAAACAATGTGCATGAGGCAACAAAATATGCGTTAAGAGCGGGGTTGATTGATTCGGCAGAGTATTATATATAATAACCTCTCCCCCCGCCCTCCCCTACAGGGAGGGAGCCTCACTTCGTTCATAAGTAAACTATTAATAACTGCTATGATAGAGTCACACATATAATAGACATGACATAACAACCTCTCTCCACAACAAGTTTTTGAGCCTCACTTCGTTCATAAGTAAACTATTAATAATTGCTATGATATAGTCACACATATAATAGACATGACATAACAACCTCTCTCCACAACAAGTTTTTGAGCCTGCGAGGCTCCCTCCCTGTAGGGGAGGGCGGGGGGAGAGGTCAGTATTAGAATGTCATTCTAACCATAAGCCTTATGCCGTTACGTTTGGCTGTAGGCAGCGAAACATAGTTGCAGCGGTGCACATATTCAATCTGAATAATTTTGAATATGTTATGAATACCAGCCGACAGTTCAACGTAAGGACGATTAGGATTCATTATATAGCTTCCCTCTGGGAAAGCCATCAACGTGTTGTCGGCTGCATTCTGTGCAAGAGTAGGATTATTCTTATCAGTGAGTTTACCCCACAGCACGCTCACCCCAAGCCACTCACGCCATTTCAGTTTCTTGAGCAAAGGAATACGATTAAAAATCTTACCATTGAGATCCCAACTATATATTAAACTTGCATATCTATCATTAAGAAACTCCATGTTGTTTATCATTGAGAATGTTTCTTTTTGAAGAATATAACTCAGGTTAGCAGCAGGAACATTCAGTAACAGATAAGGCACTTTGTTCCATTGTGCACCAGCTTTAAGAGAAACATCCATCTTTCCCCAGCTGTTAAGCCAGAAACGTTTGAAAATCCCCACCTCAGTAAGGTTATAGTCATATTGTCCACCCAAGAATCCCTTCACCCCCACAGTGTGTCCTACAGTGAACACAGGTGCATCAAGATTGATTGGTATCCGACGCTGCTTGGTATTTATATATGTGCGTCCAGGAGCAAGCTGAAACTGAAAGCTAAACTCTGTGGTGCGCATCTTTCCGTTATGCAGATAACGTCCCACCTCAACATCAGGCAAATCAGTAAGGAACTGCTTCATAGAAGTATTCTCTTCACTTATTGTGTTCAAGGGCTGGAAGAAAAGTCTGCCAGCAGCTTCGTTTTCTTCTGTTTTCATGCCGATGGTTGTCTTCAGTCCCCACTCCTGCTCATATTCAAACTGCAGTTGCTGGCGGTTATAGAACATCATTTTATCAACCTTCGCCCACTTGAAAGCAGTAAACACATTATCTTTATCTGTTGCAAGGAACTTGTCTGAAGGCGACATCACATCATAGGTTGATGATAACGTTATCGTGCGTTTAGGAAACTCACGTGGAAGATAATCCTTTGCGTTGAACGAATATATCAGTTCTCCACTATAATAGTTTTTTTTACTTGTCCATCCTCGAGCAATGTATCCACGGAAGAACCAATGTTTATTTAAGTTGGCTGTGCTTTGTCCGCTCACACGAGTGCGCCACCCGTCAATGAAGTTTTTTGTTACAATGGTATTCATTGGACCAAAATCAAACTTACTTGGATGATTAAGATCACCTGTCTCTACAAAGTTTTCAATAAGCGCCTTGGCTCCGAAGATAACATATTTGAATCCCGGCAACTGCTCTATACGATGAATAAAAGCATCCATGCGACTTTCACTCTTCGTGAGTTCCACCGTGCGATATCTGTTCCAGAAAGCCTCATCACGCATCATAGAATTCGATTCTCTACGCAACGAAGCCTTTCCTTTGAAAAGCTGCTTGGGTAATGCATCAAAGGCATAATCACTAAGTCGGGTTGTGCGTGTTACAAGAAACTTACTGAATTTCTTCATCAAACTCATCTCAGCAACCATATCGTCAACAGTGAGCACCCATTCGCCATTTGCCAGTTTGCGATATTCGAGCATAGCTCGGAAATTATCCACGAAGTTCACGCTGCTATTGCGTGGAAGTGTCAGTTCACAACGCTTTACATGAAGTGTTGAATCTGCAAGAACATACAGGTCACCTCTAAAACCAAAATCCTGCTGATTGTTGGGCAGGAATTCGAGATGATAACACAAATCCTGGTCAACATACACCGTGTCCTGAATATAATATCGATAGAACTGTATAGCCCCCTTACCTATTGGACTATCGAACATATGACGCATAAGTTTTATATTATCATCATAGATATCAATATCGGCAAACACTTCCTTCAGGGCTATATTGATAATATCTCCCGTCTCGATAAGTTGATTTATTCCCTGTGTATTCTGTCCAGTTACAATATCCTTCTCGCTCTTGGGATCTTTGCGGTAAATATGTTGTGTTACAGTTTCGTCAACCGATACAGGAAGAATGAGTTTCTTGTTATACGGACTTGTCTCTATCTGTTCCACAAGCCAGCTCTTATTGGCAAAGAAACCACTATCAATATCAGCTTGAGTGATATCATTAACAGCAAGGGTAATTTTCTGATACTTATTATACTGATAATAGTCGTGATTAGTCAAATCATTTCTACGTTTTGCAGCAATGACTCGTTTCATGAGTTCCACGGCAGGATTATTCTTTCGTGAATAGCGTCCACGTTTCTGTTTTACCACAACTTCCGAAAGAGTCTTTGTTGAGGGTTTCAACTTCACATTAAGAACTGCTGGTGTGCCAGACTTGATATTTATTGTCTTTGACTGATAGCCAACAGCCGAAAACGTTAATGCCAATCCCACATGCCGCTCTATGGAATAGCGTCCATGTGCATCGCCGCTAACTGCAATGTGATGTCCCTTGTACGACACACTGGGATAGAATATCGTATCGCCATTCTCAGCATCCACAACAACACCTGTTATCTGTGCACCGGCTGCAAGTGCCACCGTGAACAAAGTCATCAGTATAATAAGTCGCTTTATCATATTACCTCTCTTATATCTGTTATCACCCTATCGGGGATAGACTCATCATAATTCTCATCTTTCCAACCTTCACCCTTGAACCAATAAGCCTTGCAGCCTATCGTCTTTGCTGGTAATATATCCTTGGGAAAACTGTCGCCAACAACAACAACCTCCTCAGGTGCAAGTCCAAGAGCCTTAACGCCGAGTTCATATATGCGAGGATCGGGTTTACGAATGCCCACCCTGGCACTTTCTATCACCGTCTTGAAAAAGGTTGAGAAACCAAATTCTTCAAGCACCGTTTCCACGTTTCCATAGAAATTGCTCACAAGAACCATTGGAAAATTTAGCTTTCTCAGTTCTTCAAGCACTTCGCAACTATGTGCCGTTATCGCTTTAACACGTGAATAGAGTGTTTCAAGCAACTTAGAATGCCATTCTTTCGTCTGCTGTTCACTTGCCTGCAACTTACCATTTTCAATTAGATAATCCAACTGAAACTGCAACTTCACGCTCAGCGTGCAATAGAATGTAAAATCAGCAGTCACAACGTTCTCACGGTCTATACGTCGCTCGGCATTGACATAGGCATCACGAAAATCCTGTTCCACAACGGGCACACCTATTTCTTCATAAGCATGCCACAGCATCTTACCCCAATGACAACCTGCAGTATCTAATGTAGCACCATAATCGAAAAGATATCCTTTTATCATAGCTTTCGGCTTATACGGTCAGACAATTCCTCGTGACTCTTGTGCATATATACATACATCATAGTGAGCACAACAATCTCAAACAGAGGATAAGCCCATGGAATGTTCAGTAAACAAGAAACATACACCACGATAGCTCTTAGGTTAAAAGTGAGCAGATTGGTGTAAGGCATCAGTTTGCGACTTGATGCAAGGAACTCTTCACGAAGGGCTTCTCTCTTAGAAGCATCCATATCAGCACTTTTCTCCTTCCACAAAGCAAAAAAACGCTGGAAGTTGGGTGTGCGCTTTTCCTGCGAACGGCAGTAGTTACAATAGTTATAATAGAACACATGAGCCCAGAAAGCCCCTTTCTTTGGCAGATTATTAAGTATCTCTTTCTGCTGAGCCGAGTTATCAAGCTCTGACCCATCTTTACCTTTCAGGAAGAAAAGATGAATCTGGCGGTAATAGTCGGCCAGAGAACTCTGTGGTGAATGGCACAGAATACCAGCAACAACACAAAGCACCCAGCTCCACATGCCCCATGTGGTTTCAGTACCAGGAATGTTCTGAGGCATCAGGCGAATACTTATCGCTACATATATTGCAAAAAACCACACATCGCCCGAAAAGCCATCGAGCATGCGCCCTATGAGGGTTTTCTTTCCAGTAAGACGAGCCATCTGTCCATCGGTAGAATCGCAGAAGTTAGCAAACATCAGCAACACCACACCCATAATGTTGTGCACGAGGTCGGTGTAGACAAACATCACTCCAGCACCAACACCAAGAAAAATAGAAAGAATAGTTATCACATTTGGGTGCACATCAAACCTGTTCCATAATAGAGCAAAAACAAGTCCTATAGGACGTGTGAAATGCACATCCAACCATTCCTCCGTATCATTTGACTTAAAAGAAGCCTGTAATAATTCCTTAAACTTTGTCATAACTTATTATTTTAGCTATCGCCTCTGCTGCTTCATTCGCACAGCGAGAGAAACTTGGCCAGTCATTAAAATCTATTATGCAGAAACTACCATCTTCTCTAACAATGGCATCTCCACCATAAACCTGTATATTCATATATCGTGCCACCATTGCCACTTCCTTGTGCAAAGCCTCTGCGTCAAATGGATAATGATGGGCAGCACCATTGCGTTTCTCGTCGGCAAACTTAAAATTGCCATCGTCGGCAGGATAATAGTACTTAAAGAACCCATCGCCCACAGCATACCACTTAACAAGATCGCCCTGCTCATGAGCTTGCACCACCCAGTCGGTAATTCCATTGAGAACGAAGTTGGCTTCTGCCGAAGCTAATTCGGCTGCATCTTTACAAAACACTACATCGTGCTCACTCTGTGCAGCCATGTCACCACGCTTTAACCAATAACCATGGTCGCCCATGGTGGCAGGAAGAGCAACACCAAGTTCACGCATTGCCTGTTGAAGTTGCGAGCGCGATGCACGAATTAAGCTCTTTGCCGAATTTATCACCCTTGTGCCCAGCTCTTCCTGCTGAGCCAACTGCTGCAAGGTTTCTTTTCGACGAGCCATAGAGATTATTAAATCTGCCGATAGAGGCTGTAACACATACTCGTCCTCATCCATCACCCTTACTGGCTGTTCCAGTTTTTCCACAACAGCCATCAGTATGGCACGGTCTTTCTCAACCGAATTGGGCGAAAACTGATCAGCCCGCCTTATTGCAAGAACATTTTTCATCAAGAAACTCATTTGCTTTGTCTATATCGGCAGCATGATCAACATCCATCACCTTTGAAAAGGCATAAGCCTTTACCTTACGCTCATCTGCAACAAGAGCACGCTGAAAATTGCGCATGCGACTTTCACCACGCTGCACGCAATCGTTAAGAGTGTCAACTGCCTTTGAATTCAGCCCATAAATGCCACCACTAATAAAACGACAGTCGTGATCGTTGCTATCATAAAAACCAGTAACATTCATGTCGGCATCAGTACCAACATAAAGTGGCTTTTCATCGTCCACAAAATCAGTTACTCCCATCAAAGCATCGGCACCATCAGCCAATGATTTCTTGAAAACCTCTATATAATTACCAAACTCTTCTTCACGGAAAATAGTGTCAACAGTAGTCAGCACGAATGGTCCTTCTGGCATACGCTTGCTTAGCTCATAAAAACTGTGCATAGAGCTCGGGGTGCTTTTAACAATAAAGTCAAGAGGCACGGGACAACCTTTCAATCCATCTTCTTCCAAACGGAAAAGATGCTCACTCACAAGGCTTGTCAAATCATTGCAGATAACAGAAATATGTTCCGCATCATTCTGCAAAAAAATGCGAATGAGACGATCTATAAGACATTCATCCTGAATCTTCACCAAAGGTTTAGGCACCTTTACACCTTCTTGGGAAAGGCGAGAGCCTTCTCCTGCCGCTATAATTGCGTAATTCATCTAAATAATACCGTTTTGATTTAAACGATACAAATATACACATAATAAGGGAAATAGGGAAATAAAGAAAATAAAAAGATACTATTATTTCCAAAAATGCAAACTTAGGAAAGAGAAATTATATAGTATGAAATGTTATACAATTAATTTTTGAAATTAGGTTTGTTAGCCCCCTCCTATCGGAGGGGGATGGGGGAGGCTTTTCTTACAATATCCTACCACTCACTGTAACCTTCAGCACAGGATACACCTTCATTTTATTGATATACTTAGAAAGGTCGTCGTCGCCCTTCACCTTATCAAGTTTTTGCAGTTCTTGATAACTTCCATTCTCCTCTTTGTAGTAGAGTTTTGGAGTGCCATGCAACTGAGCACCAAGTTCCACACGCACACCAACACGTTTCTTAGGAACAAGGCGTCCGAAACCCAGTCCGAAATAAGGACGGAAACCATTTACCTTTGCATAGCCGTCAACATCACCATTCTTGTCAACAGGTAATTCAAAATCTTCGAGATCAAGATTGATCTTCACATCATCAAATGTCTTCCCTTCATCCAACCATGCCTGATAATAATCCCTGATATCATTGCTGTGTCCTTTCAGCTTCAACAAGCGCGAACCACCATAAGAGAATCCAGCTGCAATGAAGAACGAAGAATGATTGAATGGATAATAATCAAATTTCACAAAACCAGTAACACGCTTAACGTTTCCCTGAACATCCACATCCTTAATATTAAAAGGCGTACCATCAGGATAAGGAAGATTTATTCCTGATGTATTAACTTTCACGTTAGCATTGAATTTTATAGCAGGCATAACATCAAAACCTGCACTCACATCAAAATGATTACCCAGAGGAGCAGCAACATTCATTCCAATACCCTCGGTACCAACATTCAAGCCAACGCCAAATGTATTGAAATAGCCCAAAGATTTCTGTGCCGATGCACTCATAATAGATAACAGCACTACTGTTAGAGACAAAATAATCTTTTTCATAATTACTAAAAGTTAGTTAACAATAATATTCAACTATATCATTCATTTTACAAAAATACAAAAAAATTAAATTATATCAAACAAAAGACTATTTTTTATTACTGGCTAAAGTTTCGCTTGTAGCTCAACTTTTTTCTGCGCAAAGTCTGTCACCTCACCAGTTAACGCACTGATAATCAAGATAATACATCTTAAAAGACTGTCACCAAACTGTCACCAGACTGTCACGCTTATACTCAGTTTGATTTAACATTATCACGTGACAGCCGGTGACAGTTTGGTGACAGTCTTTTTGCGCTTATTTCCCTGAATAGCAAATAGTTAATACACTTGGTGACAGTCTTGCAAAAACATTATAAAAAACTTTTCAAAGAACGTTTGTAATATTTCTTCCAAAGCACAATTTCTTCTTCACCCTTCTATATTCCTCCTAAATGTCTCCTAAATGCCTTCGAGACGGTTTCGAGATGATTTTGCCCTGTTTTGTTAATCTTTTTCTCTGTATCAATGGAGCTTTGAATTGAAGAGTTATTGACAGTCGGAAAGTAATCAATCGACTCTTTTTTTATACGCAAGAAAGAAAATGATTAAGCACAAACGGCATCTTTCTATGCCTTTAATTCTATTTGACAGAAAACCTTATGTGTGCAAGCTCACAACGATTTTCTACAAATAGAATCCCCCTCACAAGTTCGGGCTTTGCGCTTAATCGTGGAAAATTTAGCGCTGATGCGCAATTGCACAATAAGTGCAAAGGATATCAACCAACAACTTTGAACTTTTCGCAGCAAGAAACGCAAGCTGGTTAATCTCCCTCTCCTTTGGA
>DGRY01000155.1 GCA_002391185.1 Prevotella sp. UBA4376 | reverse complement strand
ATAACTCTTTTTTCCCATTTGCCTTGTAGATTGTCAGTGCGGTAGCACACCTCACGGCGGTGCATTCCTGGTGCATAGGCATGAGAAATCATTAGAAGATAGTATTTACCGTTATGCTTGATAAGACGGCTACCCTCGAGAAGTCCTGTTTCGTTTTTCTCACGTATGAAGATGCGGCGATAGGTTCCTTCAATAACATCTGAGAGATCTTTCTTTAATTCCATCATCTCTCCTGTGCCATATACAACATATACACGTTCATCGTCATCAAAGAACAATGAGCAATCGTGGAAATGGCGCATACGTGACACCAGTTTCCAAGGACCTTCTGCTTTGTCAGCACTATAAATATAGGTATTTCCCATCTCTCCAGCCTCGTTAGGAGCAAGAAGAGCGTAGAACTTTCCATTATGATATTTCAATGATGTAGCCCACTGACCACGACCATATACTGTTCCCTCTTTTAGATCGTATTTAGGAGAGTCTGTAAGTTTGTCGAAGATGTAGCCAACTGTTTCCCAGTTTTTCAAGTCCTTTGACTTCATTATAGGAGCACCTGGCATAAGATGCATTGTTGTGGAAACGAGATAATAGGTATCTCCTACACGTATAACGTCAGGGTCTGGTACATCAGCCCATAACATTGGATTGTGTATGAGGCTATCCTTTGAGATTAAGTCCTGTGCCATGGAAGGCATTGCGCCTCCCAGCATAAGTAGTAAGCTAAATATAATCTTTTTCATTTTCTAATAATATATTTCTTTCTGTTTTTAATATAAATGCCTGGTGCCATATTTTTGTTCTCAACACGGCAACCACTAAGGGTATATATGTAGTTGTTTGTTATTTTCTGAGTTATATTCAGTTCGTTTATTTCTGTTGTTGGTTTGCGGGTAATATCAATGCCTTCTATTTCAAGCATCTTTTGGGCATAACGCTTGCCAAGTTCGCGATAGCCAGCAGCAGAGAAATGCCATGGATCTTTACTATTACCAGGTATACCTTCTGAACTGATGACGTATGAGTTTGGGATAACTTCAGGTAGTTGGGCTATTATTGTATTGTGATATGAACATCCGCCACCCATATCTTCTCGCTCAGTTTCTCCTGCAAGGAGGGGAACATCTTCAGCATTTAGATTCAGATCAGTAAGTATGTCATTATATATTTTCTTCACCATTTCTGGCCATAGGGGATCTCCGCAGTTGCTGCATCCTTGATGTAGAAGAATCCCCTTTATTACACCAACCTTCTGGGCTTCTTTTGCCATGTCTATAAGGCGCTGATATGGATTACCACCATATACATTGCGTGCAAGTATGCCAGACCAAGAATCTTCGTTTGCGTAGGTGGTATATTTGTCTTTATCAAACATCAGGATATTACATCCGCCTATAGCAACAGCTACAACACCAACTTTTACTTCCTGGGGGAGATAAGCTACCATTGTTCTGCCGAAATAATCGGTAGGTCCCAGCTTTCCTACGGGACTAACAATAGGACAGGTTGCTGTGTACCAATTGCCTGTTGTGCGTTTAGGAGTTTCAAAGTCGGTTGTAGCTAACATTTGGAAGCGTGGATCAATAGCTTCTTCATCACAGGCTTCCCATTGTGCGTTTCCTTCCATGTTTGATTGTCCGAAACACAAATATATATGAAAGTTTGAATCTGCTGAGGCTTTTAACCTCAGCAGACACGTAAGTATTATCACTAATGTGATGTAGATTCTTTTATTCATTATAACTTATTTCTTGAAGAGATGTGGGATGAACTGGTTGAGACCACGGCGCCAAGTGAGCCACTCGTGGTGTGTACCTGGTGAAACCTGGAAGTCAACCTTTACACCACAGTCACGCAAGCTCTGTGCAAGTTTATCTGTACCGAAGTTCTCTTCAGAGCCACAACTTAGGAAGAGATAGTGAATTTTTTTATTGAACTCTTCACCGTTAGCGAACTTACCATCATAGGCAGTCTTTGCATCAAGGCCGAAGATAGCACCACTAAATGCTCCCATATATGAGAACTTATCCATGTTGTTCATAACAAGGTCGAAAGTTTGATGTCCACCCCATGACAAACCAGCCATAGCACGATGATCACGATCGGTCTTTGTGCGGAAGTTTGCGTCAATATATGGTATGAGGTCGTTGATCATAACTTTATAGAAAGAAGCACCATAGCTACTGAATCCCTGACGGTTGTCGCCACCACGGAAAGGTGCTTTCACATCGCCACTCTCCATAACAACAATCATTGGAACCGCCTCGCCTTTGGCAATGGCATTGTCCATGATATGCTGCATGTGGCCTTGTTTGCTCCAGCCGGTCTCGTCTTCGCCCATACCATGCTGCAGATAGAGTACAGGGTATTTCTTTTTGCCCTTTTCGTATTCCGCAGGAGTATAAACAAGAGCGTGACGCCATTCGTTGGTTGACTTAGCATAGTAGTAGATGCTACGCACTTGACCATGTGCTATGCCCTGCTGAGGACGGTAGTAGTTTCCTTCGTCACCTTCAGGTATCTCAATACCGCCAGCTTCACGATTACATCCAAAGAATGTTTCTGTAGAAGGATCAATGAAGTTAACACCATCAATATTCATGAAATAGTAGTGGAAACCAACAACCAATGGATCGGTAACAGCCATCCAACCACCTTTACCATCGCGTTGCATTTCATATTTCTTGCTACATATATCAAGTACTACCTTATTTGCTTCTGGAGCATGGAGATAGAAATAGGCACGACGTTCCTTGTCAACTTTAGGAAATTCGTTGCCTGGAACAGTTGTTTCTGCAATGAAAGCATCAGTAGGAACTTCTATACGTTTAGGCATCTCTATGTATGGACGCTTTGGGGCGTAGCCAAGGAAACGTGCTACAGCTTCGCCATAGCGGCAGCCCAATTCGCGATAGCCAGCAGCATCAAAATGCAGACGGTCAGGACCATTACTACAGCCATCAGAAGAGATAATCTGACAAGTGTGAATAGTCTTAGGAAGTTCGTCAATCTGCTTTTTACAGCCAATGCAAACACCCTTGCCGTCAGCCTGTACGATGTTACCAGCAAACAATGGTACATCCTCTGGCTTCAGTTTCAAATCGCCTAACAGACGCTCGTAAACCTGATTAACCATTCCAGCCCATTTAGGATCACCTGTATTAGATTCTCCTTGGTGCATCAGAATACCCTTGATAACGCCATCTTTCTGAGCTTTCTTTGCTAATGTTACAAGGCGCTCGTATGGATTGTTGTTATATGCAGCAAGCATACCCTTCATCCATCCTGGTGCAGTCTTTACATAGTTCTTGATGCTATCAGGAAGGAACCCCTGAATCTTAATACCGCCAATAGCCACGTGGATGATACCAACTTTGGCATTCTTTGGCAGTGAGTTTACAAGGGTGCGACCAAACCAGTCGGCAGGAGTAAGACCGGTGTTAGGACGGCAGAGAGGTGCAACGGCCTCACACCATTCGCCCATCTTTCTGCCACGCTGAGGATCATCAACAGCTGGCATCATAAGAAAACGTGGACCTGGACTAACGAGATCCTGTGCTTCTGGACGTGCATTGCCTTCCATGTTTGATTGACCAAAGC
>DGRY01000131.1 GCA_002391185.1 Prevotella sp. UBA4376 | reverse complement strand
TACAAAGAATCGTCCTTTCGATGGTATCAACATCGGCACGGAGAAAGTTGGTACACCTTATTATATTACTATAGACGAAAGAAACATCATTGCTGAGACAGATCTGGCTGCAGCCTATGATAAGATGACGGATGAGGAACGAAAGGGAATAAGTAAGCTTCACCTTCCTGAGTATGGCGTCCAGAGAGACATTTTCATTTTCCAGTGCTTTGTTGGTTGTAGGGTGGGCGACCTTTTAAAACTTAGGCCAGGGAATATCGTTGATGGGATTCTCGTCTACACACCTCACAAAACTAAAGACAACGGTGAACAGGCTGTGCAGGCCCGTATACCACTTCATCCCAAAGCAATGGAGTTGGTGAAGAAATATGAAGGTGTTAGTGCGCAAGGACTGTTGTTCCCATTTATTAGCGCACAAAAATACAATGACTCTATCAAAAAGATATTCAAGTTGGCGGGAATAACGCGAAACGTCATCATTCGTAATGCGAAAACGGGTGAGGACGAACTGGTCCCCATTGACACTGTAGCATCTTCGCACCTTGCACGACGTACATTCATCGGCAATGCGTATTTCAAGGTAAGTGACCCAAACTTGATAGGTCGCATGAGTGGCCATGTTGATGGAAGCCGAGCATTCAAGCGATACAGAAACATCGAGGACGAAACGCTGAAAAGTGTTATTGACTTGATAGGCTAACAGAAATTGTTAGAATTATAAAGTAGAAATATTATAAAGTAGAAATATATTCTTAATTATATCTAAAAGATTTGGTTAGATAGCCAAATTAACCTAACTTTGCGCAATAAAAATCGCAAAATATGGAGTTTGTTGATAGAAAGAAAGAGTTTGCAAGATTGCAGACGGCATTGCAGAGAGAGAAACCTCAGTTTATCGCAGTATATGGGCGCAGGCGTATCGGAAAGTCTACACTGATAAAAAAAGTGATGGACTTCGAACGTGGTGACATATATTTCCTTGCTGACAAAACTACAGAACCAAGTCAACGACAATTGTTTGCCTCTGCCATTGACATGACAGTGGAAGGTTTCAGCATGCCAAACTACCCCAATTGGGAGACGCTTCTCGTTAGTCTGAACAGAGCCATAGACCACCGCATAACGGTGTGCCTTGATGAGTTTCCATACCTCGTTAAGAGTTGTCCTGCCCTGCCGTCAATACTGCAAAAACTGATAGATGATAAGAAACTTAAATTTGACTTGATTATTTGTGGCTCATCACAACAGATGATGCAAGGTTTTGTGCTTGACAGCAGAGAGCCACTATATGGGCGTGCGGACGAGATTATCAGACTAAAGCCTATTCCCGCAGCTTTTGTTCAGCAGACGTTGCAGTGTGATTCCAAACAAGCCGTCAGGGAATATGCCGTATGGGGAGGTGTGCCACGATATTGGGAGTTGCGCAGTGGCTACAAAGATTATTATGAGGCAATAGAACATTTATTGCTGACATCGGAAGGCACTCTGTATGATGAACCCTCACGATTGTTGCAGGATGAGATGCGCGACACCGTTCAGGCCTCATCTATATTGTCATTTATAGGAAATGGCGCGAACAAACTTTCAGAAATAGCATCGCGAGCAGAAAAACAAGCAACAGACATCACCCCGCAGTTGTCGAGGCTTAAGGAACTGGGGTTTATTAACAAAGAAACGCCCTTTGGCGAAAGCGAGAAGAAGAGTAAAAAAGGACTCTATCACATCTTCGACCCATTGCTGCGTTTTCACTATCGCTACATACTTCCCTATCGCTCGCTCATTGAATTAGATAATAGTCAGGCTGTGCTTGATGTCTTCAAACGTAGCGAAAGCGATTATGTCAGTCAGACGTGGGAGGAGCTATGCAGGAACTACGTCAGCGCCAATGGTATTGACGGGGTAATGTATCAGATGGCGTCGCGTTGGTGGGGCAGTTACTATGACGAAGCAAAGAAACAGCACATCCCCGTAGAACTAGATGTAGTGGCAGAATCATTTGACCACAAGCATCTGTTTCTTGGCGAATGTAAATGGCAGGAGCATATTGATGCAAAAGAAGAAATGGAGCGTCTGCACACCATAGCGCAGGGTTTGCCATTCGCAAAAGACCACGAAGTGCATTACGCTCTATTCCTCAAAGAGCCTCCCAAACATCCAGATGCCATTAAAACTTACTATCCCTCCGATATCATGAAATGACATAATGGCTTATTTTGCACTTAAAAACGTATTCACTATTGCGTTAGCATCTGCCATAGAGATATTCCCGTCATGATTCACATCTGCCGCTTCTAAGTTAATTCCTTGTATTATTGTCATATCAAATGCTGGAGAATTTTGTAAAAACGGACCCCTGATAACAGAATACTCCAAGAAAACAATTCAAGAGCAGAAGTCCGTACTCTTGAATTTCGTGCTGACTACTGCTAAGCGGGTAACATATGACATGATACCTGCCAGACCACCAACGCCATAGTAGCAAAAAATGGCAGAAATCAGTCATTCAGACCTACATAGCCTGAATTTTTTGAACAATAGCTCATTTTGCAGGCTATAATCGGTCTGACTTCTCAATAACCACTAACTTTGCAGCCATTTAAGGTGTCATAAAAGTGGTGTATAACTCAAATTGTAAGCTATTTTTGAGCTATACACATAGATTTCTAATTCACGTCTGCTTCATTCTTTCACTATTGCACGCACACTCTGACCATATTCTTTTCCATTAAAATAAATATTAATATAAGTTTTATAACACCATATATGAAAAGCATTAACTGAGGAATAAGAAGTACTACACCAGTAAAAACAGTCCTCTCCTAAATCTTTTTTTACACCAAAGACAATATTTCCTGCTGCTGGTAAAAACACACTATTAGAAGAATAATGCCCCCTTCCCTTTACTAATAACCCAAAATATCCATTTTGCGTGGTCATAGTCTTTATCGTATTATCACTATTCAACAAATCACTTAAATCTTGCGAAGTCGGCAAGCACCAATTATCTCCCCATGTGGCTGTTGCCATATCATATGAAGTCCCCTGAATATCTTTGTTCACTTTGTAACATTGAGTTGTGAATTCATAAACAAATGAACCCGCTCCCCACTGAAAATAATCTCCATAATCCTCTATAAACATAGCACCTACATTCATAGTTGCCCATTTGGGACCATTTTCCCATAACTGCACCCAATCATGACCATCCAATGTACCTGTCGTATTGTCCAAATACTCCACTTGTTTTGTGGGTGAAATACTACCGAGTCAGGCTTCTCAACGGTAATACTTCGTAAGCCTTTGTGTATTGTTACCGACTGCCCATATACCGCACAGATTATGCACAAGTACAAAAACATAAAAGAAATCTTTTTCATACTTTATCATTTATTTTTTATACGTTTACCATCCATTCTATAGATATTGCCATTATTGATAATAAATAATCCTTTTCTACTATCCAATAATTTATAGTTATCTTCTTTTGTCTGAGAATATTCAATATTATTCTGTTGTATTCCTGTCATTTCTATATAATCCCCATACTCCACACTAATCCAGCCGTCTGCATTAATAGGAAAAGAATACGACACACTATTTACATGAGCTTCAAGCATATCTCCATCTTTGTTAAAAACGAATTTTATATAGTTTCCCAAACTACAACTCATGACGTGCTCTTTATAATACGCACCATTTCTATATATATTTAGAACCTTTGATTCCTCTTCAGCACATATATTGATGCTCGCTAACATTAAGAATACCAACAAGAATAAAGTCACTCTTCCTTTACACATATAGCTTTGTACATCTTTTAGTTAATGTTTAGTTCAATGGCACGATTTTCCAATCCTCTACTATTTTACCTTGCTTAGCCAACCTCTCTCGCATACTTCTCTTTAATGTATTAATCTGTTCTTCTTTCACAGCATTCTGAAATTGTTCAATTAACTCCTCACATTTTTCTCCTGTTACCAAATTAGCAATCACTCTTACTTTTTTTCCTTGTAAATTCATATATAATCTTTTTTCCCGCCCCCAGCTCCTCATGGCAGATGTTAATTGTATTAGGTTCGTTAGCATACACATACAAGAACGTGGAGCCAGCCTGCTTGCTCGTTCCACTCAATAAAGGCTCTCGCATTGCCCGAAATGTCGAAACGAGCAACGCTGAAAGCCCCACGTAAGATGTATATTGTACCATCCATCCTGCCACACATTATATATAAGGTAACATGACATCACCTATACAACGAAGGCAGAATGTGTCTGATAGAAACATCCTAAGGGGCGTTCCCGTTGCTTTGTTTTTGACATTTCGATAACGAATTTGCGAGATTCTTATACAGTCAAAACCAAAGCGTACAGTTACGCCTTTTATATGTATGTGTCAGCCCACCCCTCAGCCCACGGGGCTTTCAGCGTGTGGTTAACAGTTGCAAATATAATTATTTTTTCTTAACAAAGCAATATTTTTCTCTGTTTTTTTTGCAGAACCATCTTAATTATGCGAGATATGGAAGGATGAAGGATGGAAAGAGAAAAGAGATGTCTGGGGCAAATAACGAGTGGGGATTTCCTTACAGGTTGTTTTATATGAATCTGCAAGGCGTGGTTTTCACGAAGATACAGACATAGGTATTAGCAAAACGCATGGCACACGAGTTTGTGTGCCATGCGTTTCTATTGTCGTAACATACCTATATTCCTACAAGTTATTTCAGTCTGTAGAATACTCCGACGGTGCCATAGATTGGATAAAGCGTCTGCTCCACTGTCTTGAAGTCGGAATTGAAGATACCAGTCATGCCCCAGTTGAGGTCTGCTGACAGTCCCCAACGGTTGCCGACCTTGAAGTCTGCGCCTAAGGCTATGCCGAATTGCAGACTGCGCATGTCGTCGGAGAAATCGTATGTGGCCCACTCTCCTTCCTTGTTTCCAAGAAGAATCTTCGGTCCGGTAGAGGTTCCCTGACGCAGGTAACCGTCAGAGGCAATACCGTCAAAACTTCTGCTAAAGACATAAGAGATGTATGGTCCCATCTTGAGTTTTACTACACGGCTCACATTCAGCGTGGCCTCCACAGGAATGGTTACCATCCACTCTGTCACGTTCTGCTCCACCTTACCAGTGAACAAACCGTCCATCACACTGTTGCCGCGCACCAGTTCCATGTGATAAGCCTTTGTCTTGACTGCACCCTTCATTGCTTTGTTCTCAATGCGCAGCCCCGCCATGAGCCCCCAGTTGTCATCAAAGCTGTGCTCTGCATCCACGCCGACCATGAACGACGGTGTGAGGCTGTAGCTCTCTATGCTGCGAATGGTTCGCGGAAGGGGTACTGGCGCAGTGCCGCCAACGTTATAGCCTGCACGTCCATTCACCTGCAGGTCACCCCAGAAATCGCCGGCCACAGCCTTGGCTGGCACGAGTGCAACCAGCATTGTTATTGCTATGATATTATATATAGTCTTTTTCATACATTATTCCTCCTTGCTATTTTACTGAAAGTACCACATCGTCTATGTACAGCGTACTGCCCACGGCACCCTCAAAGGTTGCGCCACTCTTGCTGGAAGAGAACACGAACGCCAGATTATACCCCAAGTTCTCCAGCAGTACTTTGTCTATAGGTGTATCACCCTCAAAGAACATATCGAAAGGTGTCCACTCATCGGTCTCTGGCAGGGAAGCCACGCGTGCCTTGCGCACTATGTATGGACTGGTGAGTACATTACCGCCATTGAGCATCACAGCATTGCCGTTCTCGTCTTTATTACGATAGAGTACGGCATAGATGTCAGCCTCATCCTGACGACCGGGTATTACTTTGCTGTCGGCTCCCGTAAACTCCGTACCGCGCTT
>DGRY01000024.1 GCA_002391185.1 Prevotella sp. UBA4376 | reverse complement strand
CAGCATGATATTCAAAGTTTTCGCTAAGGTCACCTTTATCGCGAGCTTCAGCAATAGCTTCGCGTACTTGAGGCAACTCTACACTTTCCATATGATGAAGTTCGGCTACGAGCTTATCGTAACCCTCTTGTGACATATATTCTACTTTCATTTATTTTCTTTTTATAGGTGCAAAGGTAGCTTAAATCGCAAAAAAGCGGAATAAATAGAGCTATATTTTTTAGATAATATTATTTTATACTATGAAAATCACGCATAAGGTTTAGATACCACTCCGAGCGAGTTCCATCTGCGTTAAGCATGCAATGAACATGTTCTTGAGGAGTGGTTACCCATCCTTTTTTATGAACAAGTACAAAGCGTTTTGGCTCTTTGCGTGGAACAGTTTTAACCTTGTATATATCTTGCAGACGGAATCCCTGAATAAGACATTCTGAAAGAAAATCATTAAGAACCTCTCCTGGTATGCAAACAGAGAACACTCCCCCATCCCGCAAAAGCTCATAAGCCCCATGTATAAGAATTGCAAAAGGAAGACTCGAGGTGTGTCGAGCTCTGGTTTTACTTATATTGTCGCATTCCAAACTCTTGTCAAAATAAGGAGGATTACAAACAACAGAATCAAAACATGCAAGTTCTTCAGCTGATTTCTTAGTTGCATAATAATCTTGGAATGATTGATGAAACAAGGTTATGCGATTGCCAAACGATGAGTTTTTAAAGTTCACCTCTGCATCAAGGATAGCGTTTTCATCAATCTCAATAGCTGTTATGTGTGCATCGGGATATCGCTGTGCAAGCATAAGCGATAGCACTCCGGTGCCTGTTCCGATATCAAGAATATTGTTGCCACCTGCTGAGAGAGTTCCCAACAAGTCAGCATCAGTTCCCACTTTCATAGCAGCATGATCCTGCTGAATGCTAAACTTCTTATATTCAAAATTCATATTTTTCCGTTTCCACTGCAACAGCTACAAAATTAGCTAAAAAACAAGATGTGACAAAGACATGTATGCAAAATTTGCAAGAAATATCAAATAGTTGTAATTTTGCATGCGAAATTAAAATTTAGATAAAGATATGATAACAGCAATGGAACGTGGTTCACAACGACGAACAGAACTTCTTTTGGGTAATGATAATCTTGATAAGATTAGAAACACTAAGGTTTTAATCTTTGGACTTGGAGGAGTTGGTTCGTGGTGTGCTGAAAGTTTGATAAGAACTGGCGTTAAAAAGATTACCATTGTTGATTCAGACCGTGTGTGTGTAACCAACTGTAACCGTCAGCTTATGGCTACCGCCAAAACAGTTGGGCAGGTAAAGGTGGAAGCTTTGCGAGAGCGTTTGCTCGAGATAAATCCTAATGCCGAGGTAACAGCTTTGCAAAAGATTTATGAGCCCGAAACGGCAGAATCGTTCCACATGGAGGAATACGATGTTATCATTGATGCTATAGATTCTTTAAAAGAGAAAGCCGATCTTATTCTTCGTGCTACAAGTTTGCCAGAAAACATTCTTTTCGTATCTTCTATGGGAGCAGCTCTTCGTATAGATCCTTTCCAAGTACGTAAAGCTGAGTTTTGGAAAGTAAAGGGTGATCCGTTAGCTCGTGCTATAAGAAAGAAATTTAAACATATGAAGGTACGTCCTGCCCGTAAGTTCTATTGTGTGTATAGCGAAGAAAAACCTATGGAGAATATGGGTGAGAATCATGCTTGTGGAACATCAGGCTGTATGTGTCCTAAGGCTAAGTTGCTTAGTGGTGAACGTGGAACAGATACTGCAGTATATGATGCACCAGGCGACCAGCGTCTTGTTGAACATGAATGGTGCTCTACAAAAGCCCAGATAAATGGCTCTCTCTGCCATATAACCGCTATCTTCGGTATGGCAATAACTGGAATTGTGATAGAGAGTCGTTGCACATTAAAGAAGCAATAAGATAAGAATTAAGAAACGCATTGTTTTAAACAATAATAAACGATAAAAGCCTTGCAAAGAGAAATTGCAAGGCTTTTTATGTTGAGTTTCTTTGTATTATCTAAGTGAATCGCAATACCATTGATACAATTTTGCAACACCATCTTCTATTTCAACCTTATGAGTCCATCCAAGACTGTGTAGCTTACTAACATCAATAAGTTTGCGAGGTGTACCGTTTGGCTTTGTTGTGTCCCAAAGAACCTCACCCTCAAAGCCAACAGTTTCTACTACAAGTTGTGCAAGTTCCTTGATATGCAACTCCTTACCTGTGCCCACATTAATGTGACAGTTGCGTATTTCACCCAGACTTGGTATAGCTCCTCCTCTACCCTCAGAATTATTACGGTTCACCTCACCGTCGGTTTTAACACCATAGAATGTGCTTGAATATTTTTCAATACCAATGATGTCGCTGAAATCAACGTTAAGTAATACATGAACACTTGCATCAGCCATGTCCTCACTCCATAGGAATTCGCGAAGAGGAGAACCGTCACCCCATAGAGTAACCTTGTTGTCCTCAATACCATAGAAAGCAAGAGCAGCAAGAATACGTTCTTTTGGCTCTTTTCCATCCACATTCTTTTCACCTATCTTGGCAGCAAGAGCAGCAGGAGGATTGATAGGACGCTTGTTCATATCAACACATATAGCATCCCAATTATCATCGTGAATGAGTTTTGCAAGATATATCTTACGCATCATTGCAGGAAGAACGTGTGAATTTTCCAAATGGAAATTATCATTAGGACCATATAAGTTTGTTGGCATCACAGCTATATAGTTGGTACCATATTGAAGATTGTAGCTTTCGCACATTTTCAATCCAGCAATTTTTGCAATGGCATATTCCTCATTTGTGTATTCCAAAGGGGATGTCAACAAGGCATCTTCCTTCATTGGCTGAGGAGCATTCTTTGGATATATACATGTTGAACCAAGAAAAAGCAATTTCTTAACACCATGTTTATATGCATTCTCGATGACATTACATTGCATTTTCATGTTTTGCATGATGAAATCGGCGCGATAAAGTGAGTTTGCCATAATACCACCTACAAAGGCAG
>DGRY01000044.1 GCA_002391185.1 Prevotella sp. UBA4376 | reverse complement strand
CCATTCCTCCCCAGTAGATGTAGGCTGATCCATCGTCATCGAGAAGCACGCATGGGTCGATGCCCGAAATTCCATTGATGGGCTGTGCCTCGCATGTGAATGGTCCTTCTGGTTTGCTGGCTGTTGCTACGCCAATGCCAAAGCCGTGCCCGTTTTTGGGTGCGTTAGGGAAGAAAAAATAGTATTTGCCGTTTTTGTACACACAGTCTGGCGCCCACATCGAGTAGCCTTCAGGATTACCCCAAGGTACATCCTGTTGTGAGATTATAACTCCATGGTCTTGCCAATCGATAAGGTTTTCTGAAGAGAATACATGATAGTCGGCCATACAGAACCAGTCCTGTCGCTGTCCTTTGGGTGCCTGAATGTCATGTGAAGGGTAAAGATAGATTTTCTCGTTAAAGACACGAGCTGTTGGGTCAGCAGTAAACTGACTGCTGATGATTGGATTTTGTGCTTGTGAAAGCAGCGGAGGTAAGCAGAGTAATGAAAACAAGACTCCAGTCTTTCTCCAACGATTTAAGTTTTCCATCGGTTTTTATTGGATTTTGTAGTTTAATAATTGCAAAGATAACCTTCTTTACTGAGAGCGATTTTGTATATTGTTTCAAATGTTTTCTGTTTTCGTTCAATTTCGTATATTTTGGCAAATGATACAAAATCTAAAGTTTTGGATACATTTCACAACATTATTTTATGTATTATGTGCTTAACTTTGCAAGTATAACTTTTGTATCATGAAAAGAATATTAAAAACTGTTTCAGCCCTGACTGTATGTCTCGCGCTTTCTTCTGTTGCCAATGCGCAACTTTATCCGTATCAAAATTCTAATCTTGATGCTCATCAACGAGCTCTTGATTTGTGTAGTCGTCTCACCCTTGAAGAGAAGGCTCTTCTCATGCTTGACGAGTCGCCAGCAATACCTCGACTGGGTATTAAGAAATTCTTTTGGTGGAGTGAAGCCCTTCATGGTGCAGCCAACATGGGGAATGTTACCGTGTTTCCTGAACCTGTTGCTATGGCTTCGTCTTTTAATCCAGACTTGCTTTTCAAAGTTTTCTCGGCAGCAAGTGATGAAATGCGTGCGCAGTATCATGAGCGTATGTCGAAGGGTGGAGAAGATCAGAAATTTCACAGTCTTTCAGTATGGACTCCTAATGTAAATATCTTCCGTGACCCTCGTTGGGGGCGTGGACAGGAAACCTATGGTGAGGATCCATATCTCACAAGTGTGATGGGAACGGCTGTAGTGCGTGGACTCCAGGGTCCTGAAAGTTCAAAATATCGCAAATTACTTGCTTGTGCCAAGCATTTTGCTATTCATAGCGGACCTGAGTCAACACGCCATACCGTGAACATTGAGAATATATCTCCTCGTGACCTATGGGAAACCTATATGCCTGCTTTCAAAGTGCTTGTGCAGGATGCTAAGGTGCGTGAGGTGATGTGTGCTTATCAGCGTTGGGACGATGAGCCCTGTTGTGGCAATAACCGTTTGTTGCAGCAGATTTTGCGTGACGAGTGGGGCTTTAAGTATCTTGTTGTGAGCGATTGTGGAGCGGTCAGTGATATATGGCAGACTCATAAGACACAGCCCGATGCTGCTCATGCGGCTTCTATGGCAACGTTGGCTGGTACTGATGTGGAGTGTGGTTACAATTATGCTTATAAGAGCATACCAGAGGCTGTAGAGAAAGGACTTATCTCTGAAGAAGAAGTTAATAAGCATGTTGTTCGCCTACTTGAAGGTCGCTTTGAACTTGGTGAGATGGATGATGCCGATAAGGTGGAGTGGAGCAAGATTCCTTATTCTGTTATGTCAAGCAAGGAGAATGCACAGATTTCCCTTGATATGGCTCGTCAGAGTATTGTTCTTTTGCAGAACAACAATAATATTCTGCCTCTTAATAAAAATACAAATGAAAAAATTGCCGTTATTGGACCTAATGCCGACAATGATCCCATGATGTGGGGTAATTATAACGGAACGCCTAATCACACCGTTTCTATTCTTAGTGGTATCAAGAGCAAATACAAGAATGTAGAGTATATTAAGGGCTGTGACCTCACAGACTTGAAGATAGTGAAACCTTTCTTCGACCAATGTTCGTTTGATGGAAAGAAAGGCTTGAAGGGTACATTCTGGAACAACATTAATATGGAGGGTAATCCTGTTTCTACAGAGTATTACAATGCTCCTTTCGCTGTAACAACAGCTGGTATGCATGTTTTTGCACCCAATGTGCCTGTTGAGGATTTCTCTGCAAAATACGAAACAACATTTATTCCTGAGAAGAGTGGAGAGGTGGTTCTTAATGTAGAGAGTTGTGGACATTTTGAGGTATATGTTAACGGCAAGCAGGTGCAACGTCATCACACTTGGCGTACCACACCAACACGCACTCCTCTTCAGGTTACCAAGGGCGAGAAATACAACATTGAGATTCGTTATCAGTTTGTAAAGACATGGGGAGCCAATATGAAAGTTAATATTGGTGAAGAACAACCTATCAACTATAACGAGACAATAGCTAAACTGAAGGGCATTAACAAGGTTATTTTTGTTGGTGGTATCTCTCCTGCTCTTGAAGGTGAGGAGATGCCTGTAAGAATAGA
>DGRY01000156.1:987-2866 GCA_002391185.1 Prevotella sp. UBA4376 | reverse complement strand
CCGTGTTGCGCACTCATGCCGAAGTAATTCTTGCTTCTGTGCCCAAGAACTGTCCCGAATATGCCGAGGCCCATCGCTTGTTGAAGTTCCTGCGCTATTTCATTCCCATAAGCGATAAGGAGATTCCTCCCACCAGCATCATGCGTGAGTTCGTTGGTGGCAGTAGCTTTAAGTATTAACTTGATAATACTATAATGGAGAGCATCCCCCGGCATATCACGCGGGGATGTTCACTTTTAGGTAGGTTTTATTTAGTATTAAGGAAAAACTTGTCTGGAATATTGAATTCCCGACAACCAGCCCCATAAGCGCATTTCTCGTCAGACCATATTTCCAACTTCGGGAGGGGAGGATGGGAATTCCATTGTTGAAAAAATGCAAAAAAACGTTATAGTTGTTTGCAAAAATCAGAAATTTTATGTAAGTTTGCAAATACAAATAATCTATCTATTAACAAAACTATAACGATAATGATGAGAAAGTTTTCTTATTTACTATTAATGGTGTTTTTGTCAATGTCGGTTGCCTATGCACAAGAATTAACGTCTGAGCAATGGAAGGCGATACTTAATAGCGATCAATACCTAATAGGAATGGGTGTAAACTCTGAATTGGAAGAGGCACGCCAGACTGCATTGAGCGATTTGTCGGGCAAGATCTCGACAAAGGTTCAGTCGCAGTTTGAATACGTTCTAGAGAACAAATCGAAAGGACAGGATGTTGACTCAGAGACTAAGATGAAAAATATCATCCGTTCATATACTTCTACTACACTGAAGAATATAAGTGAGCATGTAGAAAAAGAGAAAGATAAATATGTGGTATATCGCTACATAAAGAATAGCGAGCTTAGAGCAATGTTTAAGCGTAGAATAAACCTTGCAAAGAAATGGGCAAAAGAAGGCATTGACCGTGAAAAAGAAGGGAAAGTTGGCGATGCTCTGCAGGATTTCTATTGGTCACTAGCCCTGTTGAGAAGTTGTCCTGATGGCGACTTGGAAACGATTACCCAGGACTACGTGGAAATTAATATGATTCAAGATGTATTCAAGCGGGTAAAGGATATCTTAAGCAATATAACCCTAAAGGCTGATGAAGTAGAGAAAGACGAAGAAGGGCAACATATTACGCTATCGATTAAATATAAAGGAAAGCCCGCAGTTAACTTCAATTATAGATATGCGGGCAGTAAGGGGACTTCAAATATGTTCTCAGCTAAAGATGGCATAGGCGAGTTATACATTTCTCAGGCTACTAAACTCTCAAAACTAAAGATTATTGCTGAATATGAATGTAGGGAAGAAGCAAATATACACCCAGACCTTCGTAGTGTGTTAGAAACAACGGAACCTGTGCCTTTTACTGCTGCCGAGTTCTTTATTGACTTGAAAGGTAGTAACGTTACAGAGGGTTTTAAACAAAGTAACATACTGAATATAGAATCATCTGTATCTACATCAGAATCACCGCATCTTGCTACAATAAAGGCAATAGAAAGGGGGCTGGCACAAAGAAACTATGCTGATTTAAACATCTATTTTACTTCGGAAGGTTGGGAGATGTTCAGAAAACTGATAGCTTACGGTGATGCGAAATTGCTGCGTTCGACAGAGGTTCAGTTCCTGCCAGATGGGCAAGGTGTTGTTTGTCGCAGTTTCCCTATGAGCTTCACTTTCAGGGGAAATAGGCGTACATTCACAGAGGATGTCGTATTTTATATGGACAATCAGGCCAAAGTTAAAGAAGTGGCTTTTGGACTTGAACAAGCCGCTGTTTCCGATATTTTAGGGAGAGAACAGTGGAGTATGGAGGCACGTCAAACCATGATTCACTTTCTGGAGACTTATAAAACGGCATATGCACTGAAGCGTTTGGATTA
>DGRY01000156.1:0-846 GCA_002391185.1 Prevotella sp. UBA4376 | reverse complement strand
CAAACCAAAGAGCAATACATCAAGAGCCTGAAGAAATGTTTTGGCAGCAATGAATATATCAATATCCGTTTTGCTGAAAACACCGTACGCCGCTCGGCCTCAAAACCTGACATCTACGGTATACAGATAAAGCAAGATTATTTCTCATCGAGTTATGGTGATACAGGCTATCTTTTCCTGCTCATTGATTTTCAAAAACCAGAGACACCAATCATTCATGTTCGTACATGGCAACCTGACCTAGATCCAAATATAAAAGATGGCCGCATAGATATTACGAGTTTTACACTTTAAAATGATTTTTGATTTTTTTATTTTTACCAATAACAAACATTTTTATGAAACAATCTATTCTGAATTTTGCGATGGTATTGCTAATGGCTGTGACATCTGTTGCCACAGTCAACGCACAAAAAACCATGGATGTGTCGAAGTTTACCAGACTCGACAATGATTTGATGGCAAGAGTTACCAAACCTGTTCGTGACAAAGACGAAGGAAAACTATGTGCCTTGATTAGAGTTGTTACCACTCTGCCTGACCTAGAAGTTCGTGCAGACGCCTTGGGTATTGTGCAACAAGAAAAACATAGTGGCGAATATTGGCTCTATGTGCCTTATGGTGCTCGCAGCCTTTCTTTCACACACGCAGGTTTTTATCCTTTGCTATATCAATATGCGCTACCAATAGATGAAGGTACGGTTTATGAGTTGCGATTAAGCGGTTTCGATACGAATACAACAGTAGGGGCGCAAAATACTAATACTCAGCTTTTCGTATTGACTCATCAGCCAGATGAAGCCAAAGTTTTCATCGACGATATGGAAATGGCATCTGAAAATGGTG
>DGRY01000199.1 GCA_002391185.1 Prevotella sp. UBA4376 | reverse complement strand
AAAAGGTTTCTGCCGTAAGGCTTGTGATATAAAGGTGCTAATAAAAGCTTGCTTTTAAATTAGCATCTTAAGAGCACAACCATTTCGAAGAAATGATAACCTTTGAAGATGTGTTTTTTCGGTTTTTCTTCATAATTATTCATGCAAGGAACGCAAGCAGTTGGTACTCCCCCAAGAAAGATTGAAATATTGAAAGAATGAAAAGTTGAGATATTAGAAAGCGCTTTGCGCTTCTTTATCATTTATCATTTCTCATTTATCCTTTAGCGAAGCGCTAGCTTCGCGCCTGTGGAAGGGGAGAGGCTTTCTTATGCAAAAACTTGCCCAAATCATTAAGTTTTTTGTTTTTAAATTATTATTCGTTTTCGATTTTCTTGATTCTTTTGTTTATTATTGTTTTCGATTATATTTACTTTTTTGTTTTTGTCAATCTGATAATCTTTTTGGGCAATGTAATAAAAATTGGATAGTATAATATAATGTTGAAAAATCAATTTGTATTTATATTTGCAACAGAAATACTTCGCAAAACGTATTTACTTCCGAGCATTAAGCAGATTTCACACCATGAACTGCATATATATAAATAATGTAAAGGAAACAGTAGAGTTGACAGTTTTATTATTAATATTATAGTTAAATTATTCGATGAAAAAATTAAAGTTTTTAACGCTTGCAGCAATTGCTGCAGCAACGGCAATGGTTAGTAGCTGTTCCGACAATGATGTCTTGGAAGGAGTGAAAGACACGGGAATACCTTTTTCCGTTACGGCCTCTACCAATTCTGGTGGTAGTCGTGGTAGTGACATTACCACTTTAAGCAATTTCCAGCTTTGGGGCTTTGGTACAGATCAAACAAGTCATTTTGATGGAAATAACTTCGTCCCTAAATCAGGAAGTCCTACAGTTTTCGTATCAAGTGATAATACACCTAATTGGCCTAATACTGATAATTGCTTGTTCTATGGAATAAGCGATAACACTTCAACTATGGCTTATGGTGTACCAGCAGGTCCAGGTGTTAATAGCACAAAGACAGAAATTCGTAACGGCTCATTCACTTATACAATTCCAACAAATGTCGCTGATCAGAAAGATTTGCTAGTTGCTGCCGCTAAAGGAAATGCCACACAAGGTGTCACCATGCATTTTGATCATGCTTTAACTGCAGCAAAATTGCATCTGGTACTTGATCCAAGTACTACAAATTATGCAGATGATCCTGCACCTTATTATTTTTATGCAAAAATTAGAAAGATTACAATTCATAACATTAAAATATCTGGTACATATATATTTGGAGAAGGTACAGCTGTTAATGCAGCTGCATCTACTCCTACAGAAAATGGTTCATGGGATAAAAATGGAGGAACATCTGGTGATTATGTAATAACTCTTCCTTCTCCTATTTTAATTCAGCAGTTGAGAGGTGGGGTTACAGATATAACTGTTAATGTAGATGGTAGTAATAGTAATGTATATTTTATACCTCAAACTGTTACAAAATGGGATATAGTTCCAAACAAAGTTGGTCAGGATATGACAGTACCAACAGATAAATCGTATGTAGAATTAGAGGCTATGGCTGGAGTATATGAGCCCGGTAAGGTTGCACAATATCTTCGAGTGCTATGCGGTTGGACAAAAATAGAAGAAACCGATCCAGGAGCTGCAGCTGCAAATGGTTACTATCATAATAACGTAAAGGTTGCAGATCTAGAGGGAAATATAGTAGATAATACAGACGAGACTATTGAATTTTATCAAAATTCATTTGGTTATGAACCTAATCAAAGTGATTTTGAATCTTTAGTTTCTACAACAGTAGGCTGGTCTAAAACAGCAGATGGTTTTAAATATAATAATGTTCTAGTTGCTGAAACAGATGGAAAAGTTATTGATTTTAGCAATGAAGCTATAAATGATAATGTGCAATTTGGTGCCCAGCCTACAATGGAAACGTATGATTATGTTGGTCATCCGCTTGATTTGTTAGGTACGTATTCTGACCTAGATAATGATGTTTTATATGGTATACTTTATAAGCCATTTGATGCTATTTTGAACGTAAACGGTATTAGAAATATTAAATTACGTTTAGATACAGCTATAAAAAAGGACGGATCTGGTGCATTTGGTGATGGCTCAACGACAGAAGGATAATATAAAATAAAATATGAGCAAGAAATTCTTATACATATTAAGTATTCTATTATTATTGAATGGTATTATTTCTGGGTGTAATAATATAATTGATGATGACTCAGAAGGATATTATCCAATAGAAGTGGAAGCTGTTATTGATCCACAGTTTACATCAAGTTCTAGAGGAGTAAAACTTAGCGCTACAAATCTTTCTAGTTTTGGTGTTTGGGGATTTTTTAACAATGTTGCTCGTGTACGTGATGTGTCGTTTACAAAGACCGGTAGTACATGGCGTGGTAGTCGAACTATCACATGGGCAACTGGTGCAATGAATTTCTATGCTTTTAGTCCTTCATTCTCAATATGTTTGAATACCAATTCTACAATGTTGCAAAATCCTAAATATGTAGTATATGAATCTCCTGTAGATGTTGATTCGCAGGTTGACCTTATGTATTCAAGTATATATGGTATTAAGAAGACAGATAATAATGGTAAAATTAAATATTCTTTTAGACCTGCAATGCATTATATAGGTTACACTGGTAAAAATGCTATTGGTACAGAATATAAAGTATTCATAAAAGAAATAATTTTGCACAATATTGTAAGTAATGGAAATTTTGTTTATAATGCAACAACTGCCAATCTAGGTAGTTGGACTATTGCTTCAGGTACTAATGCAAAATATATTAATATGAGAAAGGTATTAACAACACCTATAGAATTAACTGCTACTAATAAGCAGTTAATCTCTCCAGAATACTTTATTATTATCCCACAGTCTTGTACAATGTGGAGAACGTCAAAAACAAATCCAATACCAATTACAACAGCTGATGCAAATCATAACTACTATATTGAAACTGTAGCACAGATTATTAAGGTAGAAAATGGTGTTGATACTTATTTGTTGGGTAATCCTGATAATTCAGATCCGGAGCATCCTCAATACGAATCTGTTTATTTTCCTGCTGCGGCAAAAACATTCCGTATAAATGCGGGCTCAACTCTTCCAATAAATTTCAATGGTGGATATAATGAAGAAGGCTTACCATATTTGGAAAATAATGATCGTGGTGATGGTGTTGATATTGAAGTTTCTGAATGGATGGATTTTGATTTCGAAATTGAAGAATGGACTCCTATCTACGAAGACTTGATATTCTAATAATAAAAACAATTTTAATAGACAAATTAATATGAAAAAGAAAATATATGTTTCACCATTGGTGAAGGTTCTTAAACTCTCTACAGAAGTTGGTTTCTTAGCAGGCTCAGGAACAGAGCCTGGAGCTGATATAAATGATCGTGATCCTGGTGAAAATGGTGGTATTGATGAAATGGCTAAGCCTGGAGGTCTTTTAGATGATTTCGACTTTTTTGAAGGTGCTGATTTTACTGGTTTTTAAAATATAAAATGAATGTTGAAGCATAAAAATAAATATTACCAATATTTCCTGCTAACTTTAGCGTTAGCAGGAGGTATTCTCACTCTCTCGTCTTGCTCAAACGAGGAGAAGGAAGATAATATTCTTAGTGCTCAACCTTTGGGCTTTGAATTCTCAACGCAAGACGAAAGTGGTGTGACTGCAAAAAAGTCACGTGCTACAGCCGAAAGTGGAGAATTGATTTCTTCTATTGGAATGTCTTGCTATACAGGCTTTTGGGACAACAACACATCGCTGCCCGATTTCTTCTATAATGAAGAGATTGTTTACCAAGGTAGCAACAAATGGCAGACAACAAGTAGTTATCTGAAGCCTGCAACTGGCACAAAAAGAAGATTCTTTGCATATTATCCTTATGTTTCGCCAACAGAGGATGTGTTGCATAATCTAACAATCTCGGCTGCTGATGCAGCAGGCTCACCAACTATTGATTATACAATTCCTGCCAATGTGGCTGATCAGCAGGATTTGATGGTGGGTTGGACTGATGAAGATGCCTTCGGAGCAGCTTTCGATGTTGTTCACATGAAGATGTATCACATGATGACAGCCGTTAGGTTCACCATCGACGAGTCGGTTCCAGCAGGATATATCCGCAAAATATCTATAGACAATGTTGCAGATGGAGGGCATTTTGTTTATGACGATGAACTGAAATGGAATAGCGTTAATAGCACTTTGGCATCTTATTCACTTGAAAGAGATATCAGAACGGGTGTAGGAAGCAAGGTTGAACTGAATGCAGATGAAGTGTTTATGATGATGCCTCAGTATCTAAACGATAAATCGGTTGTAACAATTACCTACGATAATGGACAGGTGTTCACCCTTTCATCATCACTTGATGGAAAAGAGTGGGAAAGAGGAAAGTTAGTAACGTATAATATAAAAATTAGTTCATTATTCAAATTATCGCTTGAAACAACAATAGAACCATGGGTTGATGGCGATACATTCAACTGGACATCAGGTTATTAAGCATTAAACATTGATCATGACATTGAGTACGTGAGGAAAAAGAAATTAAGATGAAGATTAAAGCATACATATTGACTTGGGTAATGATCGTTGGTTTGACATCATGTTCAAATAGCGACGTAGAATCTGTTACCAATACAGCAGCAGGAAGAATAAGCCTGTCGGCTGGTATTGAGTTGGAGAGTCGCGCTGCATCTAATGTGCTGCAAACCAATTTCTCTCCAAACAACCGTATTGGTGTGTTTATTAATGAGGTTACAACAGAAACTCCTACGGTGTCTTATCCACAGCCGATAGAATATCGCATCACAAACACAAGTGGCGAGATGAGCCGCATCACCGGTGGTGATCCTTATTATCCTGTAAATGGGAATACTGTTGAGATATATGCTTTCTTCCCATACGCAGCGATAACTACCTCTGGAACATACTCTTTGAAAACTACACAGATTTCAAGAGCAGAATATGAGGCTTGCGACTTGATGTCGGCACATATAATAGGTAGAAATGAAACTTCTCCTCTTACGTTGACATTCCAACATTTAGCAAGTAAGGTAACAGTTAATCTTACAACAAGTCAAGAAGGTGTAAACCTTAGTTCAAGCAAGATAAGACTGATAAATGTTGTTCGTGAAGCTAATATTAATGCTGCAGAAGGAAAAATTATCTCGGTATCAGGATCTGCAACGGATCCCGTACTCATCTCGAACGATGGTCGAACAGCAAGTAGTGGAATTATTCTTCCTCAGAAGATAAATGCTAACACTCGTTTCATAGAGATAGAGCTACTAACCAAAGAAAAAGTTTATGGCATTATGCCAACAACATATACGTTTGAACCTGGAAAATCATACGTCTTTAACATAGATGTAGTGGTGGATAGAGATGCAAGTGAGTTTACACTCAACGATATTCAGATTGTTGACTGGGTGAACGAAACTCCACAGGAGATTGAAGGTGAACGAACAAATTAAGTATTTTGAGTTAAACGCATTAGCATGAAGAAATTTATAACATATAGTTTTCTGACTCTAATATTATTCGCAACTTCTGCATGTAATAATAGTGACGAGAATCAGGCTACAGAAAGTAAGCTTGGTGATGTCAGCATGGAGTTGACTTATGATATGGGAGGTAGCCGTGCAGCTTCAAATCTTCAGGGCACTGTGTTTGATGCTTCTACATATGTTGGCGTATTCGTTTTCAGAAATGATGGTAAGGCTGGTTATGGTGAGTACAACAAGTCTTGTATCAATACAGTTGAAGACAATGTAGCAAAACTTATCCCTGAGAATCCTATCTATTTTCCATTGACAGATGAACCTATTGATGTTGTGGTAAGAGCATACGCTCCATTTACTTCAAGTTATGGCCGATTGATTACATACGATTTCGACGTGCAAGCAAACCAGAGCACAACAACTGGTTATCTTAGAAGCGACTTGATGTATGGCCTTCCAACTACGGGCAACCCTGTTCACCATGTTCCAACTCACGACCCTGCACAGAAGAAGCAGAATGTGAAGCTCACCTTCCACCATCTACTTAGCAAGGTAACTGTAACCCTGCAGCCTGTGGCTCCTCTTAAAGCCGATGCTCTCGTGGGTGCTCAGGTAACATTGAAACAGGTGGGCACTCGTGTGCCATTCAACTTGGTTGACGGCACTCTTGGCACCGCAAGCACTCCAGGTGATGTGCTTATAGGTAATGTGGCTGCAGCCACCGACAACACCGTGAGTGGATTGATTCCTCCACAGACAATAGCTGGAGGCACCGATTTCCTCGAGGTTACTCTCGCTGACGGGCAGGTATATAAATATGCCATCCCAGAGGCGTCCTCTCTAACGCTTAATGGCGGTCGCAACTATCAGTTCAACATGAAATTCGGTGCAAATGGGGTAGAGGTTACCATCTCCGTTGCCGATTGGGTAGATATTACAGGACAGTACACGCTTTAGAATGTGGAGTTTGGAATTACGAATTAGTCGGCTTCGCCGATTATGAATTATTCAATGAAGAGTTAAATCCGTTTGATCCGTATTATCCGGGCGTTCCATGTTCGATAAACCTCAAGGACGCAAGCCAAAACGTTCAACGTAAACGGAGTTAAAGTCAAGGTTAATGTTAAAAGTTAAACCCTTAAACTCTTAAACAAGATATAAATAAACAACAATTTTATAAATTTAAACACGCAGATTATGAAGAAATTAAGTTTAATCTTAATGAGCATATTCGCTCTTGGTCTGATAACATCTTGCAGCAGTAGCAATGATGAGAATGTGACTACAGGTCCTGATCTGGTTACAGGTACTAAGACCTTGACCATTAACATCACTGGTGCTAATCCAATGGCAGGACGCTCAACTGGTACTCTAAATAGCGGTCAGTTGCAGGTTCCTGGAGACGAGGCAACTATTAATAACTTAATAGTTATTGTGTATGACAATGACTTAGGTAAGTTTGAAACAGCTAATAAGTTTGTCAATCCTGCAGCACCAGGTGGTACAATAACAGAAAAGGTTTATTTTAAAACAACTAATCCTTCTGTATTTGTATTGGCAAATGTTCCTTTGAATGCTGTGGATGCTGTAGTTGGTCAGAATATGGCTGCTTTCAAGGAGGATCTTTCTGCTTCTCTGAACCTTACATCAATTGATGGTACAACGGCTGGTACTTCGCAGCTTCCTACTGCTTTGCCAATGATTGGTTCTTCTACAGATCTTACTGCAAATGGAACAGAAACTGTTGGTGGTAAAACCATTTATAAGTATGCTTCTAATGTTACTCTCCATCGTATGGTATCTCGTGTGGCACTTACAAGTTTCTCAACTAATTTCTCTGGAGCAGGTGAGAGTTTCACAGTTACTGATGTTTTCTTGAAGCATGTTAACACTACTTCTGGTTTCCTACATGCTGATATTGCTACACATACATCAAAGGCGACCATGAATGGTACTCCTAAATTAGGTTCTCTATATGATGGAATGACAGTTGCTACTTCTTCTGCACCTACTGCATCTTATCTTAGAGAATCGTATGAATCTGCTCCTTGGGATGGAAATAAGCCTGCTTTCTTCTATGTATTCCCAAATAATGCAAGTTCTTTCGATGCTAAGACACAGCTTGTAATTAAAGGTAATTATGTTTCTGGAACAGGAGCAACACCAGTAGAGCGTTACTACGTTTGCGTTGTAAATGCTGCTCCCGATGGTTCTAAGGTCACTTATGAAGCTCCTGTAGGTGGATCAATCCCAACAGATGCTGGTTCTGGTACTATATCAGCCAACCGCACATATTCACTTAAGGTTACTGTTACAGGTGCTCCTCAAGAACCAAATGATGTAGCACAGGATGTTGACCCAACGCCTCAAGGTTCAAATAATGTAGAGCTCACAATTACAGTGGCTAACTGGGCTGCCGACATTATCCAGAACGTTAGTTTCTAAGATAGTACTTTTTTATCGGATATAACTATAGAAAGTAGGTGCTTGCGGAGGCACCGTTCCTCCGCAGCATCTTTAAAAACTTTCGATAAGAAAAGTTAGTAATAAATTCAAAGACAACGAAATGAAAAGATTGTTTTTCTACATACTCAGCCTCGTAGCAATGGTTGCTATCTTTGCTTCTTGTTCTAAAGATGCTAATATCGCATCTGACGAAAACAAGGACAAGGGAGTAATTGTGACTATCCGTTTGGATAGGGCTACTATGACACGTGTGCTGGGCGATCCTAACGCAACTGATGAGACAACAAGTTTACGCTATGACACAAAGATAGAAAAGGTAGGCTTCCTTATCTTTAATGCAGCTGGCGAACTTGTTACACGTCATTCTGAAGCTTATGTAGAAGGCAAAGAGTATCGTTTCTCAACTACCGATGATGCTTACGAAATGCTCATCGTTGCTAATGTTGATGCTGATCTCCTTCGTGAGATTAATTCTAAAGACGAATTAACAAACAAGTCTATTCTAAGCCTTAAGGCTAATGATTATTCCGCAATACCAATGATAGGACGAGTTATCATTAGTATCACGGGAAACGAATTCTCGACAACTGTATCGCTGAAGCGTTTGCTTGCACGTGTAGGTGTGAAAAACATCTCTGTGAACATTCCTTCAAGCGAATCGTTTGTTCCAAAGGAGATATTTGTATGCAGAGCAAATGATAAGCATGCACTTTATGACAGCTCGATAGCTAACCCATGGGATGGTTATTCTTATTCTGATTTCATTGATCTTCAGGATGGTTCCATCATCATCAAGGGCGCTACAGGCGAGACAAGCATTACAGGCAGTCTTCCTGGTTTGACCAGTGGATATAGAGATATGACATTACCTGTAAGTAACGATAGAAGCACATGGCAGTATTTCTATGTATTCCCACATGATGCAACCAATCCAACAAGAATGGTGCTCAAGGGTATATATACTGATAGTTATGGTGAAGAATCAGTGACTTACTATCCGGTGATTTTGAACCATGTATATAATACGGTAGAAGTAGGCAACACAACATATACTGAAGCTTCAGAATATGCTAACGATTCAAAACTTGAAGCAAACAAGAGTTATCTGCTCGACCTGTCGATATCAGGTGAGGGAGCCAAGACAACAAATGGTGAAGTGCCACACGGTTCTCATGCACAGATTAATTTCACAGTAGGTGGATATACTATTGCTAACCAGGTTTCAGAAATTCAACTTGAAGAAGAAGATAAGGAGCTAACTTTCAACGTTACAATTACTATTGTTAGCTATAAGGATGCTCCTCAGAAAACAACGCTATAAAGCCGCGCGAAGCGCTTTAAATATTTCAATATTTCATTCTTTCCATCTTTCAATTATATTGGGGTGGGAGAGGTTTAAATACAAAGATATGAACAGAAAAAATTATATGAAGCAATCAACTTTGATGACATTGATTCTTGCAGGGCTTATGGCTATGTTCACAGTATCATGTTCTTCATCGGATGCTACAATCACCGATGACGGTGGATTGAGGCCAACTGATGGTAATAACTTGGTTGTGTACATAGGTACGACCTCAAGTACTTATAATGGTCGTGCAGTTGCTCTAACTGACCCAGGTACTGCTGTGGAAAACAAGATTAACACAACAACATTGCTTGTCTTTGGTTCAAATGGCGTAGCCAAAAGTATTCAGGAGGTAGAACCAAAAGATCAGCTCATTAATACTCGTGTGCCTAACCTCGCTGCAGGTGATAAGGTGTATCTTGCTATTAATGTGCCAGCAAGTGTATTCTCTACTGTAGCTCGTCTGGCTGATTTCGAGGAGACAAAGATTGATATTGATCGTGCAATCCTTGGTGATGCCACCGACAAGACTATAGCTAATCCAGGTGATGCTCCTATGTTTGGTAAGGGCAATCTCGAGGCTGTGCCTAACGAGACTGATGTGTATAGAGCTACAGTTCCTGTTAACCACATGTTGGCTAAGGTTACTCTGAACACTATCACCGCTTCTTTGGAAGGCGATGCTGAGTTTACTCCTACTGAGGTGTATTTGAAGAATGTGCCTCCTTATTTATATCTCGAAACAGCTGAATCGGCAGCTAAGCAGGATTATCGCTTCTTTAACAACGAGGGTGGTACTTTCTATCAGGGAGAGCGAGCTAATACAGAGTTCTTCAAGCCTTATTTGGGTAGTGGTGTTAACCTTGGTGGTTTCCAGCCAACTAATCATACATTGACTCGTACCGTTTCTTCATGGCACGATAATGCTCCGGCAATGGTTTTCTACACAATGCCTAACAACCCTGCTACTCCAACAATGTTGGTTATCAAGGGTACTTATAAACCAGCAAATACTACAGAATCGAAGACTGTTAAGTATTCAATCTATTTGAATCATAATACAAATAGTAATACTGTTCCTAATGGTGGTCCTTACATCAAGCAGCTCTATCCTAACTATAACTATAGTGTGGACTTGTTTATCAAGAATGCTTCTATTAGTGATGTAGAACCAACACCAGGTGTTGACTATCAGTACTACATCAAGGTTACAGAGGATTACACCTTTGGTGTGCTGCAGTCTATTAATGCTCAGTTCCAGCAGAACGACCGTTTGAATCAGGAAGAAGAATCTGGTACTCGTCAGGTAGCAGGTAACACTATAATCAATGGGCCTCAGATTGCTGATTCTCATGAGACCTACGACTTCCTCGACGATTTGTCTATAGGAAACTTCTTGTTCAGCGATGGTACTTATGGTAGTATTCCTAATAATCCAGGTAAGACTCCTATTGCTATCATATTCAGTACAAACACAACATCTTATGATAAGTCACAGTCATACCAACATGGATATGCTATGGCTTTGAAGAATGTTTCTTCAACATATAATTGGGAAAATGATGGAATGGATAATACTAAGTTGACAAACTATAATGGTACTGACTATACTTCAAGAATGGATAGGGATGGTTACAAGAATAGTGTAAATGAGCCATCAGGATATAATGCAGCAATGGCAGCGAAAGGGTATTCTGTTGTAGCTCCAGCTGGTACAAGTGGTTGGTTCTTGCCTGGTGCTGGCCAGTGGTTCGATATCTTTACTAGTCTTGGTAGTCTCACATCAGCTGGTGCCATCTATGATGGTTGGCATGGAACAACAGAAAATATGATTTCTGCTCGTGTAGCTCACTCTATAAACAATCGTTTAAGTGTACTCCCCGCAGGCAGTTATGATGCTTTTGAAGTTGTTGAATCTACTGGCTCAAGCATCTTCTACTGGTCATCTTCAGAATGTAATACTACAGATGCTCTTGCAGCATGCTTCGCTAATGATGGTTCTATGCTCTTTGCAACGAATATAGATAAGACTACTGTTTGTAGAGTTCGTCCAATCATAGCTTTCTAACAATTAAAATTCGGAACGATGAAGAAATATTTGATACTATTTATCAGCGCATTGGTGTTGGCAGCTTGCTCTAATGAAGAGGTTGTCACTACACAAGAGAATTCAGAAAAAGCTGTTCTGAAACTTAGTCTTACGGCTGAACCAAACCAGAATTCTCGTAGTATAGATCTGGCTGCCGACAGCACCATATACGACTGTACCATTCTTACTTTTGATAAGGATAAGAATATTTCAGGTAAAGGTTATGCTGCTATTGAAGGTGGTGTGGCAAGATTTGATATGCAAGTGGGACTTTCTACCAATAGAGGTGATAGTTGTACAGTATATGCTATTGCTAATACAAATAACCCTAACCTTTTCGATAACATTCAAACCTATACACAGTTCCGTAATATGTTCCTTTCTTATGAAACCCCTCAGGATCTTGTAGATGGTAATATTAGAATTGGTGGTAATAGTCTTCACACTAACGGTCAGGTGATGACAAGTGATGGAGTGAAAGTGAAGGTTACTGATGGTATTGTGCCTTTTAGAATAAAACTATATAGTCAGTGTGCAAAAATTAAGTTTACCATCAATGCTCCTACTGGTGATGCTATTAATGGCTTCCGTTTAAAAGGCTACCAGATGTTCTGTGTACCATTGTCAGGATATCTTGACAATAGATATAAAAATGTTAATCCGGAAACGCCTTATGAGGCTCCTGAAGGTAATTATGGAAACTATCAAAGAGTGAACTTAACAGGCGATTCAACAGTGGTTCATTTTACATATTATATGGCAGAGAGTCATCAGGGTGAGGTTCTTGACAACCCTGCTAAAAGTGTAAAAGATCGTACTGCAGCTCATGCACCTGAACATGCAACATATATTGAGGTGTATGTGGCTGATATGGAAGGAAAAACAGGTACATATAGATATTACTTAGGTAATTTAACAACAGATATTAATAATTCAAAGTTTAACTATTACAACATTTTGAGAGGCTATGACTATTATGTCACAATCAATCTTAATGATATTGATAAAAATGACCCTCGATTCAAGTGGGACTAATAGGTACGAAGCAAGCTTCGTGAGTTAGAAGTTAGGAGATAGGAGTTAGGAGTTGAATGCCAACGGCATAAAATTCTCAAATTACTCAAACTTCGTTTTCGTCAACTCGTCTCTAATTCTTGATAAAAAAGAATAATTGATGATAATTTGCGGTAATTCGCGGTAATTACACGTTAAGCGAAGCGCAAAAGAGTTAGGAGTAAAAAATTCTCTAATTCTCTAATTCTTGATAAAAAGAAAAAATTCGAGATATGAAAAAGATATTATTACTAACGGCTATGATAGTTGCAGGTATGATGGTTACATCTTGCAGCAACGATGAAGAGCAGGTGAAAACCAACGATCAGACAGGAGTTATTGCTCTTAAAGCAGAAGTGGTTCCAATGAACACTTTGCTTGAGGGTGACAGAAGTGGCGTATCACGTGCTATTACTGCCGAATACGAGAATTCTATCAATGATTTGCACGTTGTGGCATTTGATAGTGAAGGTAATCAGATTTACCATATATATTCTCCTATGTATGCAGAAAATCCATATACCACCTTGCTTAACCTTGGTGAAACATATAAAGGACAGACAGTTACTTTATATGCTATTGCTAACGTAGGACATGCCGATTTGTTCACAACGGCACAAAAAGGAAGTAATTATACGAAAACGGATTTTGAGCAGTTGAACGTAAGACCATATGATGATTTTGTTGATAATATTACAGCTGGAAATCTTGTCCTTAAATCTGGTGATGGTACCCCTTTGGCTGTTATTAGCAATTCGCAAAGCCCAATCTTAGTTACAGGTCCACTGCAGGTTACAGTTGCGAACAATGGTCTTACATCGGCAACTTTAAGATTTATACGCCAAGATACTAAGATTACTTTGAACATCATTCCTCAGAAGTTCAAGATTCTCGAATATAAAATCTGTAATGTACCAAAGATATCTTATCTTTTCTCACATAGTGATAATGTGGCTAATGTGCAGTATGATAATTTGTCTTCTGTATTGATACCAGAGGAAGATCAAAGCAAGACTTTGTCAAAAGTGTCTTTCCATGTGTTTGAAAACTATAATGATATCTCGTCAACTGTTTTGAAACAAACAGATAGATACACAGGTAATGTGCCGGAGAATGCAACATACGTTGATATTATAGGTACTCCTGATGGATACACAGGAAGATACAGATATCGTGTTTATTTGGGTGGCGTTGACTCAGAGAATGTTATTCGATATGAGTATTTCACTCTCTTGCGCAACTATGAATACTATCTCACCGTAAAGATTGCTGGTGATGGCACCGGTGATCCACGTGTGGAGAAAAATGTTTAAAACTAAGAACAGACAATTTAGCATGATTATGATGAATATATTTGTTTCTCGCACTTTACATCGCATGGTGGTTGCAACAATGGCACTATCGGGTTTGATGTTTACCGCTTGTACATCTTCTGATGAAGATGCAAAGACTGGTACATCAATTGCTGAAGTGACTGTTTCTCTGAACGTTGACGATGCGGTAGCCTTTGGCTCTCGTGCTCTTACAGATGAGTATGAGAATAAGATTAGCAACATTCATATCCTGGCATTCAACTGGAGTACAGGAGAAATGATTAGTAATGGTTACACTACGGTTGATAATAAGTCAAACATGACGTGTAAACTTGCCATTCCATATAATCAAGATATGCATGTGGCATTGTATGCTATTGCTAATATTGGAAATAAAACAGTTTTTGATAATCATGCTTTGACAATGTCTCAGTTTGAAAGCTTATATGTACAAACAGCTGATGCCGACAAGATGACAGCTGGTACTTACAGCCTGTGCAAGGCTGATGGCACTGTACTGGCAGAGGTAGCAAACGAAACTCATGCTTTGCTTGTTTCACCTAAGGTATTAAGCTATCATGCACGATTGAATACTAATGCCATTAATGTTACATTAAACTTAAGTCGTCAGACTCCAAAGTTCATCCTTAATATTTATGGTAACGACATAAACCTCTTGAGCTATCAGTTCTACAACATTCCTACTACAGATCATATTATTGCTAATGAAACAAATATGACAGATGTTGTATATGCTAACACGATAGAACATCAGTTTGAGGCAAACACCATCTCTGCAGAGAATGTTACATATTACGGATTAAAGTCGTATAAGGCATCCAAGCCATCTATTACAACACAAAGAGGTCGTACTGATGAAAATGCTCCAGAGAATGCAGCTTACCTCGACATCAAGGGAAGCCCTGTTAGCAACCCAGAATTGGTATATCGCTACAGAGTATATCTGGGTGGAGTAAATTCAAGTGGAGTAGCTACACCATCAGAGTTCAGTATATTCCGTAATCATGACTATTATCTGAACATCACAGTGTCTGGATATCTAACAGAAGATTATCGTACAGGACACTATAACAATATGAATGCAACGCTAACGCTAACTCCGTGGTCTGCGGAACAACGTGCTATCGACTCCGATTCTCACGAAATACTTCCTTAGCAAAGAAGTATTCCCCCCCCCACGCAGTAGCGTTCTTCCCACGCTCAAGTGTCTAGTTCACGCAGTAGCGTTCTCACGCTTTAGCGTCTAATTCACGCTCTAGCGTTCACTCCATGCCAAGCGTTCAATTGCGCAGCATCGTTCTTTGAATATATGTTTCTCACTTCCCGTCCGGTTTGCCGCAATATAATGGCGGCATTCCTTTCCACGCTCAAGCGTTCAATCTGCAATCCACGCTCAAGCGTTCTCCCTCTTTCAGAGGGGCTCCCTCTCTGTAGGAGAGGGCGGGGGGAGAGGTTGTTTATAAGTAAATATTTTCCGCTATGAAAAAGTATAATATACTATCGTCACTCTTTGTAGCTGCTGTATTCGGCGGCTGTGTTTCAGACTATGAGCCTAACTATACAGGTGCGTTGTCAGACAAAGAAATTTCATTCAAGGTAACTACTGCTACCCCTGGTACTACAGAAGTAACACCAGTAGGGCAGGAGGGACGTGCTGATTATTCAACAGTACAGGATGGCTTCCTTGATCCTATCAAGGCAGTATCAGATTATCCAAAGCCAATGTATCTGCATACATTGATTTCGTCTGTTCCTGACACATCAGCACAGGCTTCAAGAGCAACACAATACACTGCTGCTTCTGATATCACAAACTTTGGTGTTCTTGCTTACAGATATGCATCTACAGGCTCTGCCACAACACCAAACTTCCTATATAACTCAGAGTTCCAAAAGAATGGAACAAAGTGGTCATCAGTAAACAAATACTATTGGCCAGTAAATAGCGATAAGCTTGATTTCTATGCTTATGCGCCATATAATAATGCAAATATCACACTTTCTTCTGAAAGTACCTCAGGTGTTCCTACAATGGAGTTTGTGGTTAATCCTGATGCAAGTCTGCAGGTTGACCTCGTTACAGCTAAGGCCTTAGCACAAGACCTTAGTGCTGCAAACACAGGTGTGCCTCTTACATTCAATCATCACCTCACAACAGTTAAGTTTGTTCTTGGTGAAGATATGTTAGGTACAGTTGAAACCATTACTTTCAAGAATATCTATACAGCTGGTAAACTCACATTTGCTGGCACATGGGATTTCACGGGTAAGACTCGTGGAGATTTCACAGTTCCTTGCAACACAAATACACTTTTGATGCCACAGAATTTCTCTGACCAGGCACAGAAAATAGAAGTTGTGTATAACGATGGATACCAAAGATATACTTTAGTATATAATCTTCAGGGAACATCATGGACAGCAGGCAAGGCAGTAACATATTGCATCAACTCTTCTGCTGTAACCGAGCTGAAGTTAGGTTCTATCACATTCGCAACAGGTCTATCTGAACTTCCTAAGACAGTATGGGCTGATGGCGATGCTGTAGGACTCTATGCAGTAGAATCTGCTACAGGTACAGAAAAATATAATAACGTAAAATTAACATACTCAACTTCCACCGGTAAATGGAGCCTTCCAGAAAATACCAAGATCGTTTACACTCCAAAGTATGAGTATTACGTATATTATCCATATTCTACAAGTGGATTAGCTCACACTGCAACAGCAGGTGCTAAGATGAACTCCCGTGCTGCAGCCTCTACATCTGCACAGTTCTTTGCAACAGGTATTTCTAATTGGACTATCCCCACCGACCAAACCGCTTTAGCCACAATTAACAATACCGACTTGCAAACATCAAGAGGAACAGTATCTGCATCTGATGCTGCAACGCTAAGTTTCACTATGGCTCATGAAATGGCTGCTTACCGAATCACATTAGGTTCAAAGAGAATTCCTTTTACACGTACATATGCCGCAAACAGTACTACCGATTATTCTGATAGTGGTAACAAAACCGTAAAGGCAGCAGCCAACTTCAATGGTGGCGGTATAAAGCCATACTACAAGGGTACTGGCGACTATTACTACGCATTTATCAAGCCTGCTAACACCTCCCAGCAGTTCAAATGTGCATCAGGAATCGCTAACGGTTGGGCTAACCATCCTGTTACCACCGCATCCACCGCAAAGGGCGTAATGGGCGGCGCAACCGTACAAAGTGACTCCACCGTAATCTTCATGGCAAGGGCGTACAGTTACACGGGAAATGTACAAACATTCA
>DGRY01000030.1:19967-40382 GCA_002391185.1 Prevotella sp. UBA4376 | reverse complement strand
GGTCGGCAAATGCCTGCAAAGGGTGTACGGTGGCTGTTTCCATAGCAAAGACAGGACGACCGCTATATTTCACAAACTGGTTTACTATTGTCTCGGCATAGTCGTATTCACGGTCTGAGAGCCCAGCAAAACTTCTTACGCCAATGACATCACAGAAACTTGCCATAACAGGAATTGCTTCAAGAAGGTGTTCACTCTTGTCACCATCCATGATAACTCCTCGTTCTGTTTCCAGTTTCCAAGCACCTGCATTCACGTCAAGCACGATAACGTTCATGCCAAGGTTCATGGCTGCCTTTTGCGTACTCAAACGTGTGCGCAATGAGTTGTTGAAGAATATCATCAACAGGGTTTTGTTCTTACCCAATTCCTGATAGTTAAACCTATTCTTTTTTACTTCCTGTGCCTCGTCAAGGGCTTTATTGAGATCTCCAAGGTCTTCTACGTTGAAAAATGTTTTCATATCTTTGATAATTACAAGTTACGAGTTACGAATTGTTATAATTACGAATTACGAGTTACGAATTACGAATTATTTTAATTACGAGTTGTGAATTAATAATTTTAAATTAAATAATTTATAATTGCGCTTTGCGCAACTAATTCCAAATTCGTAATTACTTCCTTCACCTTTATGTTTGCATCAGCTACGCTGACAGCAAACGTTCAGTCAGTGAAGAACAAAACTTTTAATTTCTAATTTGTCCACTTCCTTCAATGAGCCATTTATAGGTTGTTATTTCCTCTAAAGCCATTGGGCCGCGGGCACCAAGTTTCTGAGTGCTTATACCTATCTCGGCACCTAATCCAAACTGTGCACCATCGGTAAAACTTGTTGGTGCATTAACATAAACGCAGGCTGCATCAACTCTTTGTTCAAATAAGTGAGCTGTGTCTTTGTTGTTTGTTATGATAGCTTCACTATGTCCAGAACCGTATTGTTGAATATGGTTTAAGGCTTCTTCCACGTTATCTACTGTGCGAATAGCCATTTTGTAATCCATATACTCGGTGCCGAAACTTTCTGCTGTGGCATGTTTCAACAGTTCTTCTGGATATTTGCCGTAGAGAGCTGTAAATGCACGCTCATCAGCATATATCATCACTTTGCTTTCGCTAAGAGGAGCACACACCTTATGCAGCTTTGCAATTTGCTTTTTGTGAACAATAAGGCAGTCGAGGGCATTACAAACACTTACTCTTCGTGTTTTGCCGTTGTTCACTATGGCAGTAGCCATATCTATGTCGCCATCCTTGTCGAGATATGTGTTCACAACTCCTGCACCTGTTTCTATACATGGCACTTTGGCGTTGTTACGCACGAAGTCAATAAGCTTTCTTCCACCACGTGGTATCACAAGGTCAACATATCCAACGGCATTAAGCATCTCGCCTGTTGCCTCGTGTGAGGCTGGTAATAGCTCAACCACATGCTCATTGATGCCATATTTCTTCAAAACATTCTTTATGAGTGCTACACCAGCCTGATTGCTGTTGTCGGCATCCTTGCCGCCTTTTAGAATGCAAGCATTTCCACTTTTGAAACAAAGTGAGAATACATCGAATGTAACATTCGGGCGAGCCTCGTAAATCATGCCTATGACACCAAAAGGAACGCTTACTCTACGTAGATGCAAACCATTTTCCAAAGTCTTTTCCTTTAGGGTTCTGCCAAGAGGGGAGGGAAGCATACTTACATGGCGCATATCTGAGGCTATACCCTCAAGACGCTTATCTGTGAGCTGCAACCTGTCGTAAAGAGGATTCGTCTTATCCATTTTAGCAAGGTCTTCGGCATTAGCCTCAAGGAGTTTTTCCTTGTTGTCTATGATAGAATCTGCCACAGTTTGCAGAATCTCATTACGCTTGTTGTCGTCAAGGAATGTCAGCGTGTAGCTGGCATCTTTAACGTTTTTGAATATCTCTTGAGTGGTCATAGTTTTTTATCTTTTATTATTTTCGTGCTACAAACTCCGTGTGCATAGTATTCATAGGTTGCTCCTTCAGGTTTATAAGAATATTTGGAGTGTTGCCGTTGGCTATGATAACACGGATACCCTTGTTGGCAATCTCATGAGCAGTCTTTGCTTTTGATGCCATACCGCCTCGTCCGTTAGAACTCTTCTCGTCAGAAGCATACTCGCTGATGTCTCGATCATAGTAAACAGATGGGATAATACGTGTGTTGGGATCTTTGGGATCTCCGTTGTATATTCCATCTACATTTGTAAGAAGAACAAGAGTTTCTGCCTGCATCATCTCAGCAATAAGTCCTGAGAGTTCATCATTATCAGTAAACATCAACTCTGTTAGGCACACGGTGTCGTTCTCGTTGACAATAGGCAACACGCCATTCTCAAGCATGGTAGAGATGCAACGCTCCTGATTCTGGTATGAGTCTTCATTCTCAAAGTTATCTTTGGTTGTCAACACCTGCCCCACTTTGATATTGTATTCCCTAAAAAGGTCATAGTAGAGAGTCATCAACTTTACCTGTCCCATAGCCGAGAAGAGCTGGCGTTGTTCCACGCTATCAAGCTCGTGGTCGGGATGTAGCTCATCTCTTCCTGCTGATACAGCACCAGAAGAAACGAGTATTATTTCGTAATCATGCCGACGTAGCCACACTAACTGGTCAACAATAGCCGACATACGTGTTACGTCGAGTTTTCCATCATTTCGGGTCAGCACATTACTGCCCACTTTTACTACTATTCGTTTCATCGTCTCTATTTAAATGTTAGGGCTTGAGTTTATAAGTTCTGTAAGTATATGGTATTGAGTTCAGTAAGTTGTTTCGTTATAAGTTTTTGAGTTTTTATTTTTGTTGTGAGCTTGCAACTCATCAACTCAAATATTCATCAACTCAAAAACTTATAAACTCACTGACTCAAATTTACTTCTTTGAATCATTATCGCGTATTTCTACACGACGAATCTTTCCTGAGATGGTCTTTGGCAGTTCATCAACAAACTCAATGACACGAGGATACTTATAAGGAGCAGTTTCATGCTTCACATGATTCTGCAACTCCTTTATGAGTTCGTCTCCTGCTTTAGCCTTATAGTCTTTCGACAATACTACTGTTGCCTTTACAACCATTCCACGGATAGGGTCGGGGACACCAGTAATGGCACATTCCACAACGGCAGGATGAGTCATAAGAGCATTTTCAACCTCGAATGGACCAATGCGGTAGCCAGAACTCTTGATAACATCATCTGTACGACCAACAAACCAGTAGTAGCCATCTTCATCGCGCCATGCCATATCACCTGTGTGATAAATGCCATCGTGCCACACTTCATGTGTCTTTTCATCATCACGATAATAACCTTTGAACAAGCCGTATGGTTTGCCGTTAATGGTTTTGATACATATCTCACCTTTCTCTCCATCCTCACAAGCTGTTCCGTCTTCACGCAGAATACATACATCATACTGTGGATTTGGTTTGCCCATACTTCCTGGTTTGGGCTTTATCCAAGGGAAGGTGCCTAAGGTCATTGTTGTTTCAGTCTGTCCGAACCCCTCCATGATATGTATGTTTGTGAGTTTGAAGAATGTATCCTCAACAGATGGGTTCATTGCTTCGCCTGCTGTTGTGCAATACTTTAGACTGCTCAGATCGTATTTGCTGAAGTCTTCCAATATCATAAAACGATAAATGGTAGGTGGTGCACAGAACGAAGTAACATGATACTTCTCCATAGCACGCATAATCTTTTCAGCTGTGAACTTCTCGTGATCATAAACAAATACTGTAGCGCCTGCAAACCATTGACCATAGAGTTTGCCCCATACTGCCTTACCCCAACCTGTATCAGCAACGGTAAGGTGCAGACTATTTTCATTGAGGTTATGCCAGAAAACACCTGTCGTGAGGTGACCTAAAGCATACAAGTGGTCATGAGCAACCATCTTTGGTTCACCACTTGTTCCGCTGGTGAAATACATCAACATGGTGTCGTCGTTCTCATTGACATTTTCTGGACGACGGAAATGTGGAGCTTGTGCCCATTCTTCGTGCCAGTTGTGAAAGCCTTCTGGAACAGCCTTCTCACCTTCAATCATGGAGTTTACAGCAACAAGTTTTTTCACTGTAGGACTTTCGGGCATCGCTTCCTTCACTTGAGTGGTAACATATTCGTCGTTTACGCAGATTATTGCTTTTACGCTTGCACGATTGTTGCGGTAAACGATGTCATGCTTTGTGAGCATGTGTGTGGCAGGAATAGCTATAGCACCAATCTTGCATAATGCCATCATGCTCAACCACCATTGATAGTGTCGTTTAAGGATAAGCATCACCTTGTCTCCACGCCCAATACCTAAAGTCTGGAAGTAAGAAGCGGTCTGGTCTGTTTGCTCCTTGAATTGCTTGTATGTTGTCTTTACCTCTTCGCCACGTTCGCTGGTCCACAACAAGCATACCTTGTTTGGTTCTATGCGTGCCCATTCGTCCATGACATCGTAGGCAAAATTGAAATTCTCAGGAATAATGAATTGCAGGTTCTTTTTGAAGTCTTCCTCTGAAGAGAATTGAGTCTGCTTAAGAAATCTCTCGATCATTGTTATTATCTCTTTTTAAATGATTACGCAAATGAAATTTACTGGTTCATCATTGAGCGCTCGCATGCAATGCGGACGTGAACCATCAAAGTGAATGCTGTCGCCAGGATTCAACACCAGTACCTTGTCATCAATGGTAAGCTCAAGACTACCCTTGAGGATATAGTCAAACTCTTGACCATCGTGGTGGTTTTGGTTGTGATTGGTGTTACCTGGAAGGGGGTCAACCTGAACAAAGAAAGGGTCCATCTTTCTGCCACGGAATCCTGCAGCCAGACTTTGATATTTATAATCATCGTTACGGTCTATTTCCTGTCCTTTTCCCTTTCGGGTGAGATAATATGTACTCATACGAGGCTCCTCTCCAAAGAGAAGCACATCAAGGTCAATACCATATCTCTTAGATATTTTGCTAAGGCGATATACTGATGGGTCAGCTTCGCCAGCTTCAATCTTCATGTAGTGCTCGAGTGTGATGCCACAGAGTTCAGCAATCTCTTCGGCTGGTATGTCGAGAACCTCACGGAGTCCTTTTAATCGTTCTCCGATTTGTTTGATTGATTCTTCCATGTTTATTCGTCTTTAGTATTTAATTTCGGACAAAAGTATGAATTTTTTCTTAGAGATAGGTACACCTAATGTTTATTTCTTTAAACTTGTGTAAAGAAATGAAAAATACTGCACAAACAAGAAACTTTGTGCAGTATCTTTTGTGCTCTTATTTACAGCCTGCTTTCAGCCCTTCTATAACGGCATTGCTGAAGCCATAGTGTTCCATGGCATTTAGTCCCTTGATGGTTACTCCCCCAGGTGTTGTAACCTTGTCAATAGCCGCTTCAGGGTGTTCGCCTGTTGCTTGTAGCAGTTTTACCGCTCCTTCCATGGTCTGCAACACAATCTTTGTTGCGTCCTTGGCTTTAAAGCCGAGTTCCACACCGCCTTCGGCTGCAGCACGCACATAGCGCATAGCGTATGCAATGCCACATGAAGCGAGTGTTGTTCCTGCTCCAAGGAGTTTTTCTTCGGTAATAATGCTTCCCCCCAGTTCATCGAAGATGTTGCTTATGGTTTGTGTTTCTTCAGTTGTGGCGTCAACAGGAACAATGAATGTCATACTTGCCTTTTCTGAAATGGCAATATTAGGAATGGTGAGGAAGAAGTGCGGAGTAGCTCCGTCCTTATTCATCCATGTCTTTATGCTTGCTGACGAAATGCCAGCAGCAATAACTATCAGCAGTTGTTTGTTGTAGTCAAGTTCATCTTTTATTTCGGTAATGACTTGTTCTACGAGCCATGGTTTCACTACCACGGCAACAATATCTGCATTCTTTGCGGCAGAGCTATTGTTTGATGTAACGTTAGCTCCTTCTTTTTTAAAGTGGTCAAGAGTAGGTTTGTATGGGTCGGCAACGGTAATGTCGTTTGCTTTAAAGGTGCTCGTTTTTAGCAGTCCTTCTGCAAAAGCACCTCCCATAGCACCTGCTCCAATTATAGAAATCTTCATAGTTAAAAAGTTTTTAGTACCTTCTTGAATCTCTTCATGAACTCATCCACATCGTCTTTGGTAAGTACGAGTGGAGGTAGTATTCTTAGAATATTAGTAGAAGCACAGCCAGTGAACACGTGCTCATCATATATAAGTTTGTGTCTTACATCCTTTTGTGGAATGTCCATCTCTACACCAATCATCAAGCCCTTGCCACGTACATCTGTGATATGTGATTCTGTTTTTTGCAGTTCCTTGAGTTGTTCTATGAAATATTCGCCCACGAGGTGTGCGTTTTCAACAAGCCCCTCGTTCTCAAAGACATCAAGAACAGCCAGCGCTGCAGAACAAGCAAGGTGGTTTCCACCGAAGGTTGTGCCTAATCTGCCATATACAGGAGTGAAGTTTGGTGAAATGAGTAGTCCTCCAATGGGGAAACCATTTCCAATGCCCTTTGCTACTGTGATAAGGTCGGGACGGATGTCGAGCCATTGATGCGCAAAAAACTTACCGGTACGTCCATAGCCGCATTGTATCTCGTCGCATATAAGAATGGTTCCATACTTCTTGCAGGCTTTTGCCAATCCCTGAGCAAACTCCTTAGTAACCATATTGCATCCGCCAACGCCCTGGATACATTCCAGAATAACGGCACACACATCTCCTTTTGCAAGTTCTTTTTCCCAAGCCTCAAGGTTGTTTATAGGCAAGAATGTCACATGTCCATTATCGTTGATAGGTGCAACAATCTTAGGATTGTTTGTTACCTCTACAGCAAGTGATGTGCGACCATGGAACGACTTTTCTAATGCCAGTACACGTTTGCGACCATTAGTAAACGATGCCAACTTCAGAGCATTCTCATTAGCCTCTGCTCCTGAATTGATAAGAAAGAACTGGTAGTCGTCGTATCCACTAATCTTTCCCAAACGTTCAGCAAGTGTCACTTGCAATTTGTTGATTACCGAGTTACTATAGAATCCAAGAGCATTGAGCTGCTTGGTGATAGCTGCTGTATAGTGTGGGTGACAATGACCTATGCTGATAACGGCATGACCGCCGTAAAGGTCAAGATATTCCTGTCCTTTTTCATCCCAAACCTTTGTTCCTTCACCTTTGACAATATTGATGTCAAAAAGTGGATATACATCAAATAGTTTCATAATTAAAATGCGCTTGCTTTAAGTTTTAACCCTGATGTCTCGTCAATTCCAAACATGATGTTCATGTTTTGTACAGCCTGTCCCACAGCACCCTTTAGCAGGTTATCGATACAAGAGGTGATGAGCAACTTGTCATCAATCTTATCGCAATGAACAATAGCTTTGTTGGTGTTTACCACCTGTTTCAAGTCTATTGCTTTGTCGCTGTAGTGTGTAAAGACTGCATCCTTGTAGAACTCCTTATAACCTGCAACAATCTCTTCAAGAGGTTTGTCTGTCTTGATTACTTCGGTAGCAAAAATACCACGTGCGAAGTCTCCTCGGTAAGGAATAAAGTCAATGCTTGCGTCAAGATAACCTTGCACCTGAGTGATACTCTCTCTTATCTCTGGTACATGCTGATGCTTGAATGCTTTATAGATACTTAGGTTGTTGTTGCGCCATGAAAAATGTGTTGTGGCACCTGGTTTCTGACCAGCACCAGTAGAGCCTGTAATGGCATTAACAGCTACATCACTGTTTATAAGGTGCATGGCTGCCGCAGGCATAAGTCCAAGCTGTATGCAGGTGGCAAAACAACCTGGGTTGGCAACATGTTTGGCTTGGGAAATAATATCTCGGTTAATCTCTGGAAGACCATAAACAAAATCATGGCAGATGGCAGTAGGACGTACTACTGCATTTGCATCTGGAAGTGATTGTGGATGCAGGCGGAAATCCTGTGCTAAGTCTATGATCTTAACATTGGAAGGGATATCGTGTTCTTTCATGAATGCTTCGCTCTTGCCGTGACCGAAGCAGAAAAAAACTACATCTACCTTGTCGAAAGGTAGCTGATCCGTGAATTTTAGTTGGGTTTCGCCTAACAAACCCTCATGAACATCAGCCACAAGGTTGCCGGCATTACTCTCGCTATTTGCGAAAACTATTTCGGCTTCAGGATGGTTAATCAAGAGACGTATAAGCTCACCTCCTGTATAACCAGCTGCACCGAGAATTCCTATCTTTATCATAAAAGTCTGTTCTTGTCGGGGATGACAATCCACATGATGATGTAGAGAATACATCCACTAAAGGCAGTGCAGAAAGTGAGTAAGGCATATAATATGCGTACCCATGTGGCATCAAACTCAAAGTATTCTGCAAGTCCTGCACATACACCACCTAAGATGCGGTCATCCGAACGATAAATTCTTTTTCCTGTTGACATAATAGTATGCTTTAAAGTTTCTTTGTATGTTAGACGCAATGGATTATTGAAAAGTTGCATCATCAAAGAAAAAGCATATCTTAAATGTGGAGTGTTGAATTTTGAATTAGCGCAAAGCAGAGCTTTGCTAATGAATAGTGAATATTGAATAATGAATAATGAAGCGCATAGCGCTTAAATAATTGTTCATTGAATAATTCTTCATCGCACGGAGTGCGACCAATTCAAAATTCCTAATTCCTAATTCCACATTCTTTTTTATCTTTTCTCTTCTGGGTGCATTCCGTAGAACACACGGAGTGGAGTAGATGTTATCTTGATGAAACCCTTGGCATCGTCGGCTGTCCATCCGTGGTTCATCTCGCCATATTCTCCGAGCTTGCTCTTGGTGAGGTCTTCGTCAGAATCAACACCAATAGTTTCGAAACCGTATGGACGAAGTTTTAGAATGGCTGTTCCGTTCACGTGACGCTGGCTGCTTGTAAGGAAAGCTTCCATGTCGGGCATAACAGGCTCCAGATACTGACTCTCGTGGAGGAACATTCCATACCAGTTGCCCAACTGGTCTTTCCAATACTGCTGCCACTTGCTTAGAGTGCTCTTTTCCAACAATCTGTGTGCTTCAATAATCAGTTTTGGAGCAGCAGCCTCGAAGCCAACACGTCCCTTGATACCAATAATGGTGTCGCCAACATTGCAGTCTCTGCCGATAGCATAGCTGGCACCAATCTCTTCAATCTTCTGTATTGCCTTTATCTTATCGTCAAAATGTTCGCCATTAACAGCGTCGATCTCACCATTCTTGAAGGTGATCTTCAGTTCAGCTTCTTTTTCCTTGGCTGTGACATGTTTGAGATAGGCTTCCTCAGGCAATCCCTGTGTTGGGTCAAGAAGCTCACCACCACAAATGCTGGTACCCCAAATACCAACGTTATATGAATATTTTAGTTTAGTAAAGTCGGCAAAGAATCCGTGCTCATTGAGGTAGTCCACTTCTTCCTGACGTGATAGTGCCTTGTCACGGGTAAGGGTGATAATTTCCACTCCTGGTGCCATAACAAGGAATGTCATATCAAAACGAATTTGGTCGTTGCCTGCTCCGGTAGAGCCATGAGCGATAGCGTCGGCACCAATCTCGTTTGCATATCGTGCTATGGCTATAGCCTGGAAAATTCTCTCTGAACTAACAGAGATAGGGTAGCAGTTGTTACGCAGTACATTTCCGAAAATCATATATTTCAGACTCTTCTCGTAATATTCCTGAGTAACGTCAAGAGTAGCATACTCTACTGCGCCCAATTTATAGGCATTCTCCTCGTTTTTCTTTAGCTGTTCTTCGCTGAATCCACCAGTGTTGGCACATGCAGCATAAACATCCCAGCCATCTTGGGCGAGCTTCATTACTGTGTATGATGTGTCGAGACCGCCTGAGAAGGCTACGACAACTTTCTTCTTTGCCATAATAATCTATTTTGTGCTTTATTTATTGCTTCCGTCTATTCTGTTTATTCTGTCAAGCACCTCCTGTGGAAGTTTTGCAGGAAGATGTTCTTCTGGGTCAAAGAGCATTGCTGTGCAGATACAGTATTTCTGTCCTGTTCTTGCCAATACATCATGGTTTACACATCCCTCACATCCTTTCCAGAAACTTTCGTCATCGGTGAGGTCGGCAAAGGTAACGGGATGATAACCCAGTTGGGTGTTCATCTTCATTACGGCAGAACCAGATGTCAATGAGAATATCTTTGCATTAGGCCATCGCTTTCGTGCTAATGTGAATGTCACATTCTTTATTCTTTTGGCAAGTCCGAGACCTCTGAAATCAGGATGAACAATAAGTCCTGATGTAGTCACGTAATGCTTGTTTCCCCATGTTTCTATGTAGCTGAAGCCTGCAAATTTTTCACCCTGCAGGGCAATGACGGCTTTAGCTTCTCTCATCTTTGTTGCGACGTATTCTGGTGAACGCTTAGCTATACCAGTGCCACGAACCTTGGCAGCGTCAGCAATAGTCTGCAGTATGGTTTCGACATATTTAATATGTGATTCGTCGGCAACCATTACCTTTATTTCTTCCATTATTTTTTTTTATATGTTTGGTATAATACCGTTGAGACCTTCTATGATGTTGTTTTTATTTGCTCCTTCTTTTACTACTATGAATATTGTATCGTCACCAGCTATTGTTCCCAATATTTCAGGAATGTCGCTGTTGTCAATGTTGTATGCTATGCTGCTTGCGTATCCTGGGCGGGTCTTGATAACGCCCATGTTGCCCGAAAAATTGATAGAGATAAATCCTGGAGTGTTCATCATCTCTACTGCTGACAGAGGCTTGTGGATGCGTTTATACATAGTCTCGTTAGGCAATACATATACATATTTGCCGTTCATAGATGCAGCCTTGGCTACCTTTAATTGTTTTAAGTCGCGACTTAAAGTAGCTTGAGTAAGTTTGAATCCCTCTTTTTTTAGCGCCTGAAGAACTTCTTCTTGTGAACCTAATTCCATGCTTGAAATAAGCATCTTCAGAGCTTCCATTCTACTATTCTTAACCTTCATAACAATGTATTTTTATTCAACTTATGGGTGCAAAAATACAACTTTTTGTATATATAGCCAAATTATTTGTTAATAAAATGCTGGATAAATTACAAAAATGTAATTATATAGTATAATATATCGCATAATTATGCGTATTATAACGATGATTACTGAGTTTTTAATAAAAATAATCACCAGTGAATTTTTATTCTCAAAATCGCATATTATTGTTTTTTTTCTTATCTTTGCCACATTAGTAGTTTACAAAACTCATAAACTGTAAACAGTAAACAATAAACTATAAACTTATCATCTCATGACCTCGCAAACTCATAAACTTATTTTTATATTATTGGCACTATTCGGTACAATGTCATTGTCTGCTCAAAAAACAAATGAGCAGATGGGAGGAGTTTATTATGTTTATCATGCACCCAAGAGGAGTGGGGCTGTGGATGCTCCTGATGGTTACAAACCAATTCTTATTTCTCATTATGCCCGTCATGGTAGTCGTTGGTTGGCTAATGAGAGTCAATATAAAGATGTTCTTGCACAGTTTGCTGATAAGTCAAACCTTACTGTTCAGGGAAAAAAGGCGCAGAAAGTATTGAACAAGGTGTGGAAGGATGCTCAGACAAATATAGGTATGCTCACTCCTCTTGGTATGTCGCAGCACGAAGGTATTGCTTGCAGAATGCTTTCTGCTTTCCCTGAGGCTTTTGCTTCAGGTGCTCAGGTTGAGGGCTTTAGTAGTACTATGCCTCGTTGTTATGACAGCATGTCGGCTTTCTTCAATGTATTGCGCTCACGCAATACAGATAATCACATGGCTCTTTCTGAGAGAAAAGATGAAACTGATATGTGCTGGATAGCATATAGTAGTGATGAGGAAGAAAGGTTGATAAAGAACTATCGTTACGATAGCGATATTGATGCAGAGCGTTTCACATCGCAGTTTTTCAAGGTTATCACCCGTGTGAGCAATCCCGAAAAGTTCATGCGTGACTTCTATGTTATAGCTTCTGATATTCAAAATACCAGTCTAAAAGTCAATCTCTTTGATTATTTCACCGACAACGAGATGCGCACTCTTTATGAGGAAGCCAACGAACGTATGTGGGTAGTCAATGGTCAGTCGCCCGACAACTATGGGGTTCCTCAGCGTTCTGCTATCAGTCTTTGGAAAAACATAGAGGCTGAGGCTGATAGATACATATCACAAAACCGTCATGGTGCTACTCTTCGTTTCGGGCACGACAGCAGTCTTTATCGTCTGCTTTCGCTGATGGGACTAAGCACTCTTAGCGATGAGCGTTTCGATGATATGGATAAGGCCATTCCTATGGCTGCCAATCTTCAGATAGTTTTCTATAGTAATGGTAAGAATATTATTGTTCAGATTCTGCATAATGAGCAGCCTGTGAAACTCTTCCGTGAGTCTGACAAGGATGGTTTCTATACTTGGAGTCAGCTAAAGAAATATATGCGTAAGCGTATTAATAGAGCTGAGAAACTGGGATTGCTTCAGCGTATAAGCACAATAAATCCTACTGACACAACAGCTCTGAATATTCCTGCTGTTCTTGAACCTTTCGGTATGAATTCATGGACACCGCAGAATGTAGAGGGGGAGCACCTTGGAGTATCACCTTATAGATATGACAATACTCTCTTTCAAGGTTTCCGCTCAAGTCATTGGCTTAATGGAGTGAAGGCTCAGGATTACGGTTCTTTCACTCTTATGCCCTTGATGGATAGCTTGCGCCTACTGCCTTCTGCTCGTGCCTCTCGTTTTTCTCATGAAGGTGAGGAAGGACATCCTGATTACTATTCTGTCGTTCTGCCTGATGAACATCTAAAGGCTGAGATGACAGGTATGAGTCATAGTGCGTTCTTCCGTTTCAAATATCAGAAAGATGGTCGTGCCTATTTTGTTGTTCAGGCAAATAGCGACCAACATGAAGGATGGTTAAAGGTAGATACCGTTAGAAATATTGTCTATGGCTGCAATCCTGTTCATCGTCAGTTAAATGGTCAGGGAGCGAAGGCTGGCATCAATGGCTATTTCATAGTAGCCTTTCAGGATCAGATTTCTTCATGGGGCATTGATACTGTTGACTCTGTTCAGTATGCTTGGGTTGCTTTTGATGTTGCACGTAATGAAGAACTGTTAGTGAAGGCATCTACCAGTTTTGTTGATTTAAAGGGTGCTTGGAACAATATGCAGGAGGAAATTCCTCATTGGGAGTTCTACGACACTCGCTGTCGCATTGCCGAGTCGTGGATTCGTCGTCTTAGTCGTATAGATGTTGAAAGTAGCGATGCCGAGGCTGTCAATAAGTTCTATAGTGCAATCTATCGCAACAGTTTCCTTCCTCGTGCCTTCAGCGATAAGGACGGTAGGTTTCCTACATTCGCTCACGAAGATAGTGTAATGGTTTATTCCTTTGGAAAGATAGGTGGTAAGGCTATCTATCGTCGCACATATATGGACTATCCTCTGCCTTATACCTATCGTGCACAAAATCCATTGAATCTAATTATCGAACCACAGTATGGTACCATGATGCAGAATTTTGTTGATATGTATGAGCAGAGTGGCAGTATTCCTGATTTTCCTGCATGCAACAACGAGGCTTCTGTGTCTGATACTCATTATGCCACAATTGTATTGGCTGATGCTTTACTAAAGGGTGTTAGAAGCATCAAGACCGAAAAAGCCTATGAAGCTATGCGTAAGAGCATTCTCTCTGTTCCTTATACTAAGGGTAACTATGATAATGATTTGGCAGCCTATTGTTTGGCTCAGGTAGCTAAGAAATTAGGCAAGGACAACGATTATCAGCTATTGCTTAAACGTTCTGCTAATTGGAAAAAGGCTGTTGATAATCTTGATTTCATTAATAACAGTATCCCTGATAGTGATGCCTGGTATGTGTTCTCAGCATTAGGCTTTTATCCTTCTCCTGCGTCAGACCGTTATGTGTTGGGCATCCCAACTTTCGATAAGATTCGCATTGGTAATCTCACCATCATAGTTGAGAATGCTTTAAAGGAAAATGCAGGGAAAAAGAAAGTGTCTTTCAACGGAAAGGATTATCCACACAATTATATCACTCACGAGATGATAGAGCAAGGAGGAGTATTAGAGTTAATATTGAAAAATGGAAAAAAATGAAATATGGAAGTATTAAAGCGCTTTGCGCTTAATTTTCAATCTTCAACCGAAGGTCATTGACTGAGCAGATGCCGTCAACGAAGTTGGTGCATCTGTGTAAGCGAAGGAGATAATAGCAAGCACTTGTCCTCTATCTCCGCCGCAGAAAGCGGCATAACTCCATTTAACTTCCTATATCTACTCAACATACGAAACTTCAGTGAGTAATAATAAATAAAAGTGATTGAACTTTTATTTTCGAAAGTTCAATCACTTTTTTGTTCTCAACTCCTCCATGCCTCCCCTTCATAAGGGGAGCGGGGATAGATTATTTCTTCATGTCGAATCCCATTCTCACACCATCGTAGTTCTTGCTTAACTCACCGATAGCCTGTAGGTTGCTGTTTCCTGTTAGGGCTGCTGCTGTCTGCAGAACGGTGAGCAACTTCTTTGATTCCATAAGGAAACTCATGCCGTTGCTTGTTTTCTTTGCATATACTGGGATAGTGAATAGTAAGGTTTTCAATGTAATCTTCTGGTTGTTGGCATCATAGGTCCATGTACCGCTTACGCTCTTGCCGTCAACCTTTCCTGAGAAAGTGTTGTTCTTGTTAAAGGTGAACATGGTGTTACTCTTTTTGAGGCCTACGCTACTATAGTAGCCTGCCAGCTTGTCCTTTATCTGACTTGCCACAACCTCACCACCAGCCTTTGCCAGTGTGTTCTCGCTTGTGAAAGCCACACCAGGAGTGGCATAATACCATGTGCCGTAAATGTCGTTTACCGATGGTTTGTCGATACCTAATACACTTGAAAGTACGTTACCAATATTATTAGGGTTTGAGATAGACCCCAACACACCATTCAGTACGTTAGCGGCATCATTACCTGATGTGCCGTTTGTTGTGATACCACAACTGCTCAATACGAATACTGCTGCAACTGCAGCTACACTAATTTTCTTCATTATCTTTCTCTTCCGAATATACGCAATAAATAAATGAAAAGGTTGATGAAGTCGAGATACAGACTTAATGCACCCGACAGAGCAACCTTTTGACTGCCCTCGCTAAGATCAGGCATCATAGCCAACTGTCTCTTTATCTGCTGACTGTCCCATGCTGTAAGACCAATGAACAGCGCTACACCTGCAATACTGATGATTAAATCCATCATACTGCTCTGTAGGAAGATGTTTACTGCACCTGCGATGATAAGACCAATAAGGCCCATCATAAAGAAACTGCCAAAGCTAACAAGGTCTTTCTTTGTGGTGTAGCCATATAATGCTGTTGCACCAAAAGTACCAGCTGTAACGAAGAAAGTCTTCACGATAGCCTCTGGAGCAAACAACACAAAGATATACGACATTGTGGCACCATTAAGCATAGAGAAGATGATAAACATCAATGTTGTTGTGGTGAGTGAGCGGTTAGGCTTCCATACGCTTGATGAAATCTTCCACACCAATACCAACTCTGCAATGATTATTCCAAAGAACAGAATTCTGTTGTTAAGAATAAGATAAAGCAGATTAGGAGAACTTGCCACTCCATAAGCTGTTACACCACTAATGGCTAAAGCCATTGTCATCCACACATACACTTTGCGCATCAAAGCAGGAAAAGCCTCTGACAAGGCAAAGCCATTGCCTAAGTCCTGCTGATAAACTTGTTTTTCTAAATCTTTTAAATCCATATCTTTGTAATTTATGTTATTCTTGTATTCTGCATTAGCAGACATGAGAAGCACCCTCACCTCAATTTAGTACGATGCATGCTTCGTATCATAATATGGAAAGATTGAAAAATGGAAAAAATGAAATATTATATCGGCGTAGCCGACTAATCTTCAATCTTCAATGTTCAATATTCAATATTACTTCCCGATGGTCAGTGACCTTTGGTTCAATAGCGAAGCGTCATGGGAGGGGTCTTTCTTTCTTTGCAAAAATACTTTATTTCTTTTATTCTCTGCAAACCCTATGCCATTTTTACTCCTTTTTATTTCTTTTTCACTATGTTTTATGTTAAAAACAACTTCTGGTTATCCATTTGATGCTCATTTTTTCTCCGTTAATTATCGCCAATTAGCCGTTAATTTTATCGTAAATATGGTTTTTCTTTTTTTGAAACAGGATTTACTAGTGATTCAAACTAGCACCCCAGCTTCATTACGTTACAAGTTTAGTTATTAACCCCCTGAATTGTTTTTCTATTTCAATTCTTTTGATTATCTTCGTGCACGAAAAATAAAAAGAATAACATGAAGAAATTTTTTGTGCTTGCCCTTGCTGCCGTTATGATGGCAGCTCCCGCTGAGGCAAAGAAGAAAAAGAAGAATGCAAGTCCTGTGAAAACTGAGGTGCGAACACCTGCTAAGAACGGACTTTTCAATGTGCAGTTTCACAAGGATAAATATTATTTCCAGATACCAGATAGTTTGCTTGGCAGACTGCTGATGGTGAACACCCGTTTCGTTTCTACTCCTGTAGATGCAGGCGTTTATGGAGGTGAACTCGCTAACAGTCAGGTGCTATATTGGGAGAAAAGAGGCAAACAGATGTATCTGTGTGCTAATCTCTACGACACTCGCACAGACTCTACCGATGCTATTGCATTGGCTGTGAAAAACTCTACACAAGATCCTATTGTTTTCAACACAAAGATAGACTCTACTGTTACCGATTCAACTGGTGCAAAGCTCTATAGTGTGGAGGTAACAGGCTTGTTTAATTCTGATATTGATGTGTTTGCCATTAACAGCAACATGAAATCAAGATTGGGTATTGCCAACTACAAGAAAGACCTGTCTTATATCGACTATATCCACACTTTTCCTATAAATACCGAGGTGGTTACGGTGAGAACATTTGCTTCCAAGGCATTGACAAAACTTCCTGCTGGTCAGGCAACAGGTAATGTGACATTGAAGATGAACACTTCGTTTGTGCTGTTGCCAAAAGAACCAATGAAGTTTAGAACCTTCGACCCACGAGTGGGATATTTTACCGAGGAGTTCAATGAGTTCAGCGATAACCAGCAAGAGGTGACACGCAAGAAGGTGGTTACACGCTACCGCCTTGTACCTAAGGATATAGAGGCTTATAAGCGAGGCGAACTGGTGGAACCAGTGAAGCAGATAGTTTATTATATCGACCCTGCAACACCTGCAAAATGGCGTCCTTATCTGAAAGCTGGTGTAGAGGACTGGAACGTGGCTTTCGAGGCTGCTGGCTTTAAGAACGCCATTGCTGCCAAAGACTGGCCTAACGATTCTACCATGAGCTTAGAGGATGCACGTTATTCTGTTATCCGCTATCTTGCAAGTGACATTCCTAATGCCTACGGTCCTCATTGTAGCGACCCACGAACAGGTGAGATTCTTGAAAGTCATGTAGGTTGGTATCATAATGTGATGCAGCTGTTGCACAGCTGGTATCAGGTGCAGGCAGGATGTGTTGACAAGAGAGCGCAGAAACCTGAGTTCGACGACGAGCTGATGGGACAGCTCATACGTTTTGTTTCTTCACATGAGATTGGACACACTCTTGGCTTGCGTCATAACATGGGTGCCAGCTCGGCTACACCTGTTGAGAAACTGCGTGACAAGGCTTGGGTAGAAGAACATGGTCACACCGCTTCGATCATGGATTATGCTCGTTTCAACTATGTTGCTCAGCCTGAAGATAACATATCAGAAAAAGGTATCTTCCCACGCATCAACGATTATGATAAGTGGGCTATCAACTGGGGCTATCGCTATTTCCCAGATGCTAAGGATGCCGAGGAGGAACGCCTGATATTAAACAAGATGACTATTGCCAAGTTGAAGGAGAGTCCACGCTATTGGTTTGGTGGCGAAGGCTCAGACAATGACCCACATGCGCAGACCGAAGACCTTGGCGATGATGCCATGAAGGCAAGCGATTATGGTATTAAGAACCTTAAGCGCATTGTTAAGAAGATTCCTGAGTGGAACTACAAGGAGGGCGACATGGATGTGCAACTGAAGTTTGCCTATAAGAATGTTGTTGCACAGATGGGACGTTATATGCGTCATGTGGCTACAAATATCAGCGGTTGTTATCACGATTTCAAGAGTGCCGAGCAGGATGGTGTGGTATATACTCCTGTTAGCCGTGCTACTCAGAAACGTGCTCTGGCATGGATAAATGCCAATGTGTTCAATGAGCCAACATGGCTTGTTAGCGAACCTTATGTAAGACGCCTTAACCGTGTGCCCGAGAACCTTATCTTTGGTATTGCCGATGATGTTGTTGACAAGTTGACAAGTGCCATGACAATAAACCTTGTGAGCAAGCATAGCTATATGCCTGATGGTTACAAGCCAATGGAGTATATTACTGATTTGGTTAACTATGTGTTCAGCTCTACCGTTAGTGGAAAGAAAGCATCTCTGTGGACAAAGCATATTCAGCGCAAAGTGGTGGCAAACTTAGCCAAGGCATGGCGTGTGAATATGGTTGATGAGCAGAAACCTTATGCTCTGGCTGGCTTGAACATGATAAAAGGTCGATTGCAGAAAGCTCGTACCGCTGATGCTGATACTCGTGCTCACTACGCCGACCTTTTGATGCAGATAAGGATTGCTCTTAGCGGAATGCCACAGATGAGTGGCAGTTCTGCTAACAGCCGTCCTGACGGAATGTAAATATTGAAGTGAATATTTTACTTGAGATTTTTTTAAAGAACTTTGAGTTTTAAAGAAAAACCAATTTTACGATAATTTTTCGAGCAAAACTCTCAAGGAACTCTACGGAGGAAACTAAAAGCATAAAGAAAATGCTTAAGCATGAATGGCTTTAAAGCCTTCGCTTCAATTTGTCTAAAGCCTTATATGAGCAAGCTCCCAACGGCATTTAGTCAAATATAAGCCCCTCCTTTGTCGGGTTATCATGCTTAAGCTTGGAAAATGTAGCGCTGATGCGCCATTGCACAATAAGTGCAAAAAATATCAACCAACAGCTTTGAACATTGAACTTTGAACATTGAGTTTTGAACATTGAGTTTTTGCAGCAAGAAACTCAAACTGTTGGTTAGCCCCCTCCTTTTGGAGGGGGATGGGAGAGGCTTATATCACCTTTTCCACTTTTCTTGCCTTCCCGGGTATAATATTCTTGTATTCCTTTATCTTCTTGCCAGTCACGGTGTTGTAAACAAACAAACTGCTGGTGTTGGTGGATTTCTTGTAGAGCAGTACAATGGTGCAGTCGTCTTCGTCACGTAGTCCCATACCTGTGGTGAGGGGGAACACATCAACAATCTCTTCATCGGCATCAAAGGTGATGAGCTTCTTGGCTGTTGCTGGCTCGAAAGTTTCCATTTCGTAATAGTCGAAGCGACAGATGCTGTTGCCAATGGTGTAGAAAGCATAGTTTTCGCCAAATGAGCCCCACCAGTATTTTGTTGATTTGGCAAAATCGGCATCAACAGGCATTTTGGCTTCTAACTGTAATGGCTGCACTACACGGTTGATATAGTTTACATAGAAACGATAAAGATTGAACTCGCCGTTTCTGCTACCAAGGAGATACACGCAGTATGGCTTGTTGGAACCCATACCCGTGGCTTCGGTAAAACAGCCGTAGAGGGAGTCGAGCATAAATGGTTCTCCGTCAACCTTCACATCCTCCATAACATCGTCGTAAACATGGTAGCAGCCCACGTGCCCGTCTTTGTGCAGCACAAAGGTTGCTTTCTTATAGCGTTGAAACTGCTTGCTCGATATTGCTTGCTTTACCTCCGTACTCTTCACAAAAGTGCTTTCGTTGAATACAGGCAGCTTGCGGTCAAGACCATTGAACACATGAAGCACGTCATTGCAGATAAAATACTTTGATGCACCATAGCCGAATGTGCAGTTATGTATGTTGAGCGATGAGGCTGTTCCCATATACATCTTTCCATACACGTTGCCTGTGTATTCTCCTACGTTGTAGAGATAGCCGTTGGCTGGGTCGGCATTGCGCATACTGATACACTTGCCGTAGTCGGGATGATGATTGGTGAAGATGGCAAGTTCGTTGGTGGAGTAGAGCGCCCCTGTGTATGTGCCTTTTATTGGTTCTTCGGGATTGATGCGCTGTATCATATTGTCGAAGTAACGTGTGAAATCAGCTGGTTCGCCTTGCAACGACATCCATTCAATGGTGTTGTTGCCTTTCTCATATACAACCACGTATGATGGTGTGTAGTTGCTATACACCTGAAAGGTGAATGTTTGTCGGAACTCCAGTCCGTTTTCTTTGTTCTGTACCAC